>JALTLT010000176.1 GCA_027001815.1 Gammaproteobacteria bacterium
ATCCTCACCGACCGCTTCCTTCGCGATCCGGACGACGGCGTGACCGAGATGTGGTCCAATCAGTTGCCGGGCGGCAACAACATGGGGCACGAGACGGGCTGGTGCCACAGCGCCGATATGCGTGACCCTCCCCAGTACCTCGATCATGCACGCAACGTGGAGATGAATGCGCAGGCCGCACGCTGAGACGGGAGAGGTGAGGGGAGGCGGGCCCGGCCATGCGCCTGCCTCCCTTCTCCTGCTGCTCGTTCCGATCCTTTTCCTGGTCGCCGGCACGGCTTCCGCCGGTTGCCTGCAGGAGGTGCCCATCTGTTACGGCTACGGTTGTCGTCACACCGGCTGGCTGCCGGTGGACGAGGGGCGCTGCACGGCGCTGGAGCGCTGGATGGCGAGCGCCCGGGATGCCGCCTCGGAGCGGGAGCGGCTGGCGGGGGCGATCGCTCTCCTCGAATCGTGGGCGGCTCTCCATGTCCCGGTGGGTGAGGACCTTGCGGGCAGCTACCCCTGGGGAGGGCTGCCGGGCCAGCAGGACTGTATCGACGAATCGCTCAACACCGACCGTTTTCTCCGCCTGCTGGACGAGGCGGGGCTGCTGCGCTGGCATCGCCCGGCGGGAAGGCAGCGGCGTGCCCCCCGGGTCGTGGATGTCCACTGGACGGCGGTGATCCGGGAACGCGCCACCGGCAGGTCCTACGCCGTCGACAGTTGGCTTCGGGACAACGGTGAAGCCGCGGTGATCCTGCCCCTCGAGGCGTGGCGGGAGGCCGAACCCCCATCCGACCGTCCCTTGAGCGGGCGCTCCGAACGGCGTTGGAGCGAGATCTGGCAGGAGGAGGAGTGACGGGAGGATCGTATCTTCTGGCGGGTTGCGGCCGCGTGGGGGGACGACTGCTGGCTGCGGAGCAGGCCGCGGCTCGTGCCCTCTCCATCCTCAGCCGGGATCCGCTGCGTCGCTCCGCCGAGCTGGCCGCGGGGGTGACGGCCTGGTTCGAGGCGGACCTGGATCGGGGAGCACCCTCCGATCCGCCTCCCTCCTTCTCCGGCGTCTGGTATCTGGTCCCACCCCCCGGCGAGGGGCGCAGTGATCCCCGCCTGCGCCGCTTCCTGGAGTGGCTGGAGCCGGCGCCGCCCCGGCGTCTGGTACTGGTGAGCACCACCGGTGTCTACGGGGATTGTGGCGGGGCCTGGGTGGACGAGGGTCGCCGCCCCGATCCCGCCACCGACCGTGCCCGCCGCAGGCTCGATGCGGAGGGGGCGTTGCGCCAGTGGTGCGATGCCCGGGGGGTGCAGTGGGTGATCCTGCGCGTGGCGGGGATCTACGGTCCGGGCATGCTGCCGGAGGGGCGGCTGCGTCGCAGCGAGCCTGTCCTGCAGGCGGCGGAGGCCCCGTGGAGCAACCGTATCCACGTGGAGGACCTGGTGCAGGCGCTGCAGGCGGCCATGCACCGGCCGGAGGCGGCCGGTCTCTATAACGCCACCGACGGCAACCCCACCACCATGACCGACTATTTCAACCGGGTGGCGGATCATCTGGGTCTGCCACGTCCGCCGGAGATCAGCCGGGCGGAGGCGCGGCGGCGACTCAGTTGCGGCATGCTCTCCTACCTCTCCGAGTCGAAGCGCCTCTCCAACCGCCGGCTGGTGGAGCAACTGGGGGTGCGACTTCGCTATCCCACCCTGGAGAAGGGGCTGCCCCCAGCGGACGATGCCTGAACCCCCCCCTCATCCCTCCCATACGGGACATTGTCTCCCTCTCTCCCGCTTGCTAGATTAACAGGATGTTGAAAAAGGCCGTCCTGGCCTTTTTCAACGCCGGAAGCCGAAAATGCGATTTCCGGCTTCCTTGCGTTTTCAATGACTTGCCGTCATTGAAAACGGCGGTGCATCCCTGCACCGCGGCACAGGCTGCCGAAAAACGGTGTTTTTCAACAGCCTGTTAACCCGGATGTTGCACCAAGGATCCGGATTCAGGGTGAGGCTGGCAGAGCATGTTGGACGATCGTCCGAAGAAGCATAGCCGTCGCTATGGTTCGAGGAGGATCGTTCAAGATGTGCCGCCAGATTCGGCCTGAATCCGCACAGGTACGGACTGTCGTGTGGATCTTTACTCCGGTCCACTCCACAACCAGTTGTAAACACGGACAAGACCCTGACCAGCAACGCCGCCTTGGTGCAGTATCCGGGTCAGGCTGTTGGTCCGGATTCTTTCGGTGAGAGGCCTCTTCGGCACCTCCCGGCCGTTTCCGGTGGCTCCCATTGTCCACAGACACTTCCGAACGGAGAGAATCGATGAAGCTCAGATGGTTGCCGTTGTGTTCCGCGCTGCTCGCCTCCAGCGTCCTTGCCAAGCCCTTCCAGCCGATCCTGGAGGTGGCGGAACAGTTCGATGATACCCGCGTGGTGGCGTTCATCAACGAGAACGACATCCGGGACTACCCGGTATGGGAGGATCGGGACTCGGCGCCTCCCTTCTCCATCTCCGACGCGATTCACTCCATCGAGGCGGCCTACCGGGCCGACCACCGTCGGCTCGATCCCGCGGCCATCGAGGAGATCGAGCTGCGCAAGGTGCGTGGTCACGAGAAGTACTGGCATTACCTGGTCAAGGTGCACGACGCCTCCCGCGGAGTGGAGCACTACGCCGTCTATGTGGTGCTGATGAACGGCAAGGTGATCCCCGCCGTGGTGGAGCCCGAACCCTTCAAGTGATCGCCCCGACCGCGGGGAAGGGAGTCCCCGCAGGCTTTCCCCCCGTCCACCCCCCGGTTCCACATCGCGCAACTCTCCGCTCCGACCGACCGATCTCCAGACCACGGGCGGAGGTGTGGCTTCCCGCCGCGGTCCGGTCGTCTCTTGCGGTAGAATGACCGCAGCGGCGAATCGACGGCTCGCCACCAACAGGTGCGCGGTGGCCGGCTCGATATCTCGCCCCATCCGGGGAAACGGACCGAGTGAAGGGGGAATCATGGGGGGATTCATTGCGGCATTCTTTCCCGGGGACGAGGAGGGGCGTGCCCGGAGCCTGTTCGATCGTTCACTCTCCGCCTGGGAGAGGATCCGTGGCCAACGGCCCGCCTGGAATCTGGGGGGATGCGGGGTGCTGGTTGCGGGGTTTTCCCGACGGGTGAGCGACTATCCCCGTTCGCCGTGGGCCCGGGACGAGGCGGGACGCTGGATCTCTCTCCACGGCAGCGTCCTCCACGAGGGCGGCCCCAACGCCGCAGACCGTCTCCTCCGTCTCGCGGAGGGTGACGCGGCCCGGCTGGTGGAGGAGGTGGATGGTTTCTACAACATCCTTCACCACGATCCCGCCACTGGCGAGACCCTGCTGGTCACCGACCATCTCGGCAGCTACCACTCCTATGTGACCGAGATCGACGGGGTGCTTCTGGTCAGCAGCTCCTCCATGATCCTGGCCGCCCTCCATGGCCGGAGAGAGCTGGATCCGGTAGGTGCCTACGAGTTTCTGGCCACCGGCACCATCTACGGCGACCGCAGCCTCTTCCGCGGGATCCGCAAGACCCCCTCCGCCACCGTGCATCGCATCCGCCAGGGGCGCATCCACTCCGCCGGGCGCTGGTGGGACTATGGCGCGCTTCCCTTCTCCTCCCTCTCCACCGGAGAGGCGGTGGGGCCCTTCCGGGAGGCGGCCGGGCGGGTGACCGAGGCCTATTGTGACGGTGCCGAACGGCCCCTGGCCGATCTGACGGGGGGCTACGACTCCCGCTGCGTCCTGGCCATCTGTCTCGACCGCGGCATCCCGCTCAGCACGGTGGTCAACGGACCACCGGAGAGCGCCGATGTGGTGATCGCCGGACGGATCGCCGACCATTTCGGCCTCGAGCACCATCACAACCGGCGGCTGGCGGAGACGCCGGAGGCGGTCTGGGAACAGGTCCGCGAGGCCCATCCGCTGACCGACGGGGAGTACGACCTCCTCGACTACGCCAACACCTTTCGGGTGCACAGCGACTACGCCCGCCGCTTCGACCTGAGCGTGGTGGGGTCGGGCGGTGAGGTGGCGCGCGGCTACTGGTGGGAGCTGCTGATGCCCGGAATCGGCAAGAGGGCGCCCCTCGACACCAGCCGGGTGGCGGAGCAGCGCTACGCCGCGGTGGCCGGTGACGCGACCCTCTACCGCCCGGAGGTGCGGCTCGATCTGGCCCACCACTTCCGCACCCTCTTCGACGGGAAGCTGCAGGGGATGGCGGAGCTGCCCAACACGGCGCAGATGGACTGGCTCTACCTGGAGGTGAGGATGCAGCGCTGGCAGGGGCGGATCGGCAGCTCCACGGACCAGATCTGGCCGGCGCTCTCTCCCTTCCTCTGTCGTGCCCCCCTGGAGGTCGCCCTCTGCATCCGGCCCGAAGATCGTGTCTGGAACCGCTTCATCCGCCACTTCCTCGCCGACACCAACCGGGAGCTGGCTGCCCTGCCCCTGGAGAACGGTGCCCCCGCCCTGCCGCGCCGACTCTCCAATCTCCACCTCTTCCTGCCGGAGCTCCTCTCTCTCGGTCGCCGGGCAGTGGGCAAGGCGGTCCGCACGGTGACCCGCACCGGCTACGGGGAGAATGGCGGGGAGGCGCTCCACCTCCCGGTGCTGCGGGCCCTCTGGCGGGAGGAGGAGGTGCGCGAGCTGCTGGGTGTCGAGCGGATGCGTTCCCGCGAGCTGTTCGACGGAGCGCGGCTCGCGGCCTGGCTGGAGCGGGCCGCGGCCGGCGGGCTGTCCGCCGGTGAGTTCCGCCAGTTTGGACGCCTCCTCACCCTCGAGCGCACCTTGCGGAGCCTCGAATCCGGCGACTGACCCCCGCCCGGCGGGACGGCTATACTCACGGTACGCGGGTCTGAAGAGCGGGAATCCGGCAGAACCGGCCACAACCACAGGGAGGGCGTGGAGATGTCCAGGGAATTGAGCAAACTGCTGCCGGAGTTCCGGGAGCACGTGGAGGGGCTGCTGGACGATTGCGAGGCGAGCGGTTATCCCATGCGCCCCTTCTTCACCGTGCGAACCCCCTTCGAACAGGCGCGCCTGTGGCGTCAGTCGCGCTCCACCCGCCAGATCCACGCCAAGCTGGCGGAGCTGGAGGCGGCCGGCGCCTCCTTTCTCGCGTGCGCCCAGCATGGGCGCACCCCTGCGGGTGGAAGTCCCGCCACGAGCTGGTCACGGCGAGTGAAGCGAAGCGCAACTGCGGAAGGGTGACCGACCGTGGGGAGGAAGCGTGGAGCGTAAACCGC
>JALTLT010000177.1 GCA_027001815.1 Gammaproteobacteria bacterium
ACGAAGAAGCCGGCACTCAGGCCGGCTTCTTCACGTACTCTTGACGATGCGGTTCATTCCGCCTCGACCACCTCTTCCTCCTCCGGAAGCGGTCGGTCCACCAGCTCCACATAAGCCATGGGTGCGGCGTCACCTGCCCGGTAGCCGCACTTGAGGATGCGCAGGTAGCCGCCGGGGCGATCCTTGTAGCGGGGGCCCAGCTCGCCGAACAGCTTGGCGACCACCTCCTTGTCTCGCAGCCGGGCGAAGGCGATGCGACGGCGGGAGACGCTGTCCTCCTTCGCCAGGGTGATCAGGGGCTCTGCCACACGACGCAGCTCCTTGGCCTTGGGCAGGGTGGTCTTGATCAACTCGTGACGCAGCAGGGAGGCCGCCATGTTGCGATACATGGCCTTGCGATGGCTGCTGTTGCGGCCCAGTTGCCGCCCGGAGTGACGATGACGCATGACTGCAGTTCCTCAGATCTTGATGAGACGAACCGCACTCAGTGCGGTTCGTGACGGTTTCGGATGATCGAACGGGTCAGGCCTGGGCCTTCTCCTTGAGCCCGGGCGGCGGCCAGTTCTCCAGGCGCATGCCCAGGGAGAGGCCGTGGGAGGCCAGCACATCCTTGATCTCGGTGAGCGACTTCTTGCCGAGATTCGGGGTCTTGAGCAACTCCACCTCGGTGCGCTGAATGAGATCCCCGATATAGTAGATGCTCTCCGCCTTGAGGCAGTTGGCCGAACGGACGGTGAGCTCCAGGTCGTCCACCGGACGCAGCAGGATGGGATCGATCTCCATCTCCTGCTCCTGGGGCTGAGCCACCTCCTTGCCCTGCAGGTCCACGAACACCGAGAGCTGCTGCTGCAGCACGGTCGCCGCCTGGCGGATCGCCTCCTCCGGGTCGACGGTACCGTTGGTCTCGATGTCGATGATCAGCTTGTCCAGGTTGGTGCGCTGTTCGAGACGGGCGTTCTCCACCGTATAGCTGACCCGGTGCACGGGGCTGAAGGTGGCATCCAGCAGCAGGCTGCCGATGGGCCGGCTCTTGTGCTCCTCCTGCTCCCGCTGGGGAGCCGGCACATAACCGCGACCCCGCTCCACCTTCAGGGACATCTTGAAGTCGATCTCCTTGGTGAGGTTGGCGATCACGTGCTCGGGGTTGACGATCTCCACGTCGTGATCGAGCTGGATGTCACCCGCGGTGACCGGGCCCGGCCCCTTCATGGAGAGGGTGAGCTGGGCCTCGTCACGCGAGTGCATGCGGATGGAGACACCCTTGAGGTTGAGGAGGATCTCGATCACGTCCTCCTGCACCCCCTCGATGGCGGTGTATTCGTGCAGCACCCCCTCGATCTCCGCGGAGACGATGGCGCACCCCGGCAGCGACGAGAGCAGGATACGCCGCAGGGCGTTGCCCAGGGTGTGGCCAAAACCGCGCTCCAGCGGCTCGAGCGTCACCCGGGCGCGCCGCGGATTCGCAACCTGGACATCGACGATACGCGGCTGGACTAGGTTCGTGTTACCGGAGCCTGGCATGAATGGTTTCCCTCTCTAGAAAGATAAGCGCTTACTTGGAGTACAGCTCGACCACCAGGTGCTCGTTGATGTCCGGCGGCAGCTCGGAACGGTCCGGCGCCGACTTGTAGACACCCTGGAGCTTCTTGGCGTCCACCTCCATCCAGTCGGGGATGCCGCGCTGGGAGGCGAGCTGCACGGCGCCCTGGATCCGCGCCTGGTTACGGGCGTGCTCCGCCACTGCCACCACGTCCTCGGGCGAGACCTGGTAGGAGGGAATGTTCACCTTGTGACCATTGACGGTGATGCCGTTGTGCCGTACCAGCTGCCGTGCCTCGGCCCGCGAGGCAGCGAATCCCATGCGGTAGACCACGTTGTCCAGTCTGCCCTCGAGAAGCTGCAGCAGGTTCTCACCGGTGGAGCCCTTGCGCCGGGCGGCCTCCTTGTAGTAGCCGCGGAACTGCTTCTCCAGCACACCGTAGATGCGACGCAGTTTCTGCTTCTCGCGAAGCTGCAGCGCGTAGTCGGTCAGACGGGTCCGCCGCTGGCCGTGCTGGCCCGGCGGGAACTGGCGCGACTCGAACGGACACTTGGAGGTGAAGCACTTCTCACCCTTGAGAAAAAGTTTCGCGCCTTCGCGCCGGCACTGGCGGCACTTTGCCCCGATGTACTTAGCCACTTGCTCGCCTCCAGCTTATACTCTGCGACGTTTGGGAGGACGACAACCGTTGTGCGGAATCGGTGTAACGTCCGTGATGCTGCTGATCTTCAGGCCGAGCGCGTTCAGGGAGCGAACGGCTGACTCGCGACCGGGGCCAGGGCCCTTGACCAGCACCTCGAGATTCTTCATCCCCATCTCCTGGGCCGCCTTGCCGGCACGCTCCGCCGCCACCTGTGCGGCGAACGGGGTGCTCTTGCGCGATCCGCGGAAACCGGAACCGCCGGCGGTCGCCCAGGTCAGGGTGTTGCCCTGACGATCGGTAATGGTGACGATGGTGTTGTTGAAGGAAGCGTGAATGTGGGCGATGCCATCGACCACGTTCTTCTTCACCTTCTTGCCGGAACGGCTGGGTGCTTTAGCCATCTTCGATGATTCCTGTACTGGATCCGGGGAGGAGGGGGTCGCCGATCACTTGCGGATCGGGCGACGCGGTCCCTTCCGCGTGCGGGCGTTGGTGGAGGTACGCTGACCGCGAACCGGCAGGCCACGGCGGTGACGGATGCCGCGGTAACAGCCCAGATCCATCAGCCGCTTGATGTTCATGGAGACCTCGCGACGGAGGTCGCCTTCCACAGGGTACTTGGCCACTTCGGTGCGCAGCTTGTCGAGCTCCGCCTCGGTGAGGTCCTTGACCTTGGTGGTCGGATCGATACCGGTCGCCGCGCAGATCTCCTTGGCGCGAGTGCGACCGATGCCGTAGATCGATGTGAGTGAGATCACGGCGTGCTTATGATCCGGGATGTTGACGCCAGCGATACGGGCCATGCAAATGCTCTCCTACGCTCAAGTCGTACGCGGAAAACCCGGTATTATAACCGAATCGATACGAAAAATAAAAGCCGAAAAGGGACGATCAGCCCTGGCGCTGCTTGTGCCGGGCCTCCTTGCAGATCACCCGAACCACACCCTTGCGCTTGATGATCTTGCAGTTGCGGCAGATCTTCTTGACGGACGCTTGTACTTTCATCTCAGTTCACTCCAGCTTGCCCGGTTCAGCGCACCAGGCCGGTTCCACCATAGTTTTTGAAATTGGCCTTCTTCATCAGGCTCTCGTACTGGTGGGACATCAGGTGGGCCTGCATCTGGGCCATGAAGTCCATCACCACCACCACGATGATGAGCAGGGAGGTGCCGCCGAAGTAGAAGGGCACGTCCCAGTAGAGGATCAGGAACTCCGGCAGCAGGCACACGGCGGTGATGTAGATGGCACCGGCCGTGGTCAGCCGGGTCAGGACACCGTCGATGTAGCGTGCCGTCTGTTCACCGGGGCGTACCCCGGGGATGAAGGCACCGGACTTCTTGAGGTTCTCCGCCGTCTCCCGCGAGTTGAACACCAGCGCGGTGTAGAAGAAGCAGAAGAAGATGATCAGCGCCGCGTAGGTGGCCACATAGAGCGGCTGCCCGGGCGAGAACATCTGGGCCAGATCCCCCAGCCACTCCATCCCCTCCGAGGCGGAGCTGAACCACTTGCCTAACGTACCCGGGAAGAGGATCAGGCTGGAGGCGAAGATGGGCGGGATGACCCCGGCCATGTTCAGCTTCAGCGGCAGATGGGTGCTCTGCTGGGCGTAGACCCGCCGTCCCTGCTGACGCTTGGCATAGTGGACGGTGATCCGGCGCTGCCCCCGTTCGACGAAGATCACGAAGGCGGTCACGGCGATCGCCAGCAGGAAAAGCACCAGCGCACCGAAGATGCTCATCTCGCCCGTGTTCACCAGCTCCATGGTACCGCCGATCGCCGACGGCAGGCCGGCGACGATACCGGCGAAGATCAGCAGCGAGATGCCGTTGCCGATCCCCCGCTCGGTGATCTGCTCACCCAGCCACATCAGGAACAGGGTACCGGTCACCAGGGTGACCGTCGCCGTGAAGACGAAACCGGGGCCGCCCATGTAGACCACGCCCTGGTTCTGCAGCGCGATGGAGACTCCGATCGCCTGAAAGGTGGCCAGCGCCACCGTCCCGTACCGGGTGTACTGGGTGATCTTGCGGCGACCGGCCTCTCCCTCCTTCTTGAGCTGCTCGAGACTCGGCAGGACCACCGTCAGGAGCTGCATGATGATGGAAGCGGAGATGTAGGGCATGATCCCGAGGGCGAAGATCGAGAGGCGCTTCAGCGCCCCGCCGGAGAACATGTTGAACATGTCCAGGATCGTGCCCTGCTGCTGGTCGAACATCTGCGCCAGTGCCTGGGGATCGATCCCCGGAACCGGGACGAAGCTGCCGATCCGGAACACCAGGAAGGCGCCCAGCACGAACAGCAGCCGGGCGCGCAGCTCCGAGAGATGGCCGGAGCTGACGCCGCCGGGGAGTGCCGGTTTCCTGGCCACCTCAGTCCTCGACCTTGCCGCCGGCCGCCTCGATGGCGGCCCGTGCACCCTTGGTCACCTTGAGGCCGCGCACCGTCACCGGGCGCTCGATGGCACCGGAGAGGATCACCTTCACCTTGCGCGCCAGCTGCGGCACCAGGTTGGCCTTCTTGAGGGCGAGCAGATCCACCTCGTCGCCCTCCACCTTGTTGAGTTCGTGCAGCCGCACCTCGGCAGACCAGCGGCTCATGTAGGCGTGGAAGCCCACCTTGGGGAGCCGTCGCTGCAGGGGCATCTGGCCACCCTCGAACCCCACCTTGTGGAAGCCGCCGGAGCGGGAGTGCTGGCCCTTGTGCCCCCGCCCGCAGGTCTTGCCCAGGCCGGAGCCGATGCCGCGGCCGACACGCTTGGCGGTGCGCTTGGCACCGGCAGCGGGCTTGATCGTATTCAGACGCATGTCAGATCTCCTCGACCTCGAGCATGTAGTACGCCTTGTTGATCATCCCCCGGTTCTCGGGGGTGTCCAACACCTCGACCTGCTGGTGCATGCGTCGCAGGCCGAGGCCGCGCACACACGCCTGGTGGGACTTGAGCTGCCCGATCGGGCTGCGCACCAGCGTCACCTTCAGTTTCTTCTGCTCGGCCATGGCTTACCCCGTGATCTCCTCGACGCGCTTGCCGCGCTTGGCCGCAACGTCCT
>JALTLT010000178.1 GCA_027001815.1 Gammaproteobacteria bacterium
TTCCGCGGCTCGAGGATCTCTGGTTTGCACTCCAGCAGGAGATGACCGAGTCGGGCAAGATCGTCAAGTTCGATTCGCGTGTGATCCTGCCCGATGGTTCCGAGAAACAGACCAGGGTGACCCGCGTCGGTGTCTTCAACGTGGTGGCGGACGGCAGATACCTGCGCTACCTGCCGGAGACCGGTGAGCTGCTGGAGCTGCCGCGACAGCCAGCGGGTCGTTACCTGAAGCTGGCCAACGGGCTCGAGTCGGCTTCTCCCGGGAGCATCGTGCCGATGGCCATCGACCCCAGCCGTGGATCGATCCTGGCGCTTCTGGTCCAGGCCCCGGATCTCAAGGAACGTATCCAGCAGGGCAAGCTGGTCGGTTACGTGATCATCGTGCTGTTCGCGATCGGTCTGCTGATCGTCGCGGTGCGCTGGATCGCCCTGACCGTGACCGGTCTGAAGATGCGCAAGCAGCTCAAGCTGGACGAGCCGAAGGAGAACAATCCGCTCGGCAGGGTGCTGGCGGTCTACCGGGCCAATCCCAACGTCGATACCGAGACCCTGGAGCTGAAGATCGACGAGGCGGTGATCCGCGAGGTGCCGAAACTGCAGAGCGGTCTGGCCACCATCAAGATCCTGGCCGCCATCGCGCCTCTGCTGGGCCTGCTGGGGACCGTCACCGGCATGATCGAGACCTTCCAGTCGATCACCCTGTTCGGTACCGGCGATCCGAAACTGATGGCGGGCGGTATCTCGCAGGCACTGGTGACCACCGTACTGGGCCTGGTCTCGGCCATTCCGCTGGTGGCTCTCCACTCGGTGGTCGCCGGCAAGAGCAAGCGGCTTATCAGCATCCTGGACGAGCAGAGCGCCGGCATTATCGCGCAGCACGCCGAAAAGGATCGCACAAATGCAACTGCTGGTTGAGTCACTTGAATACATCCGTGACTTCATGGAGACCGGAGGTCAGATCCTCTGGGCCATCCTCGCTGTCTCCATTGTGTTGTGGACCCTGATCATCGAGCGTTACTGGTATCTGCGTCTCGTCCATCCGCGCTATCTGCGACAGGTCGTGGAGGCGTGGAAGCGACGGGAAGAGATGCACTCCTGGCATGCGCACCAGATCCGCCGCATGCTGATCTCCGACATCAACATGCGGCTCAACCGCTCGCTGCTGGTGATCAAGACGCTCATCGCCCTGTGTCCCCTCCTTGGCCTGCTGGGGACGGTGACCGGCATGATCCAGGTCTTCGACGTGATGGCGGTCACCGGTACCGGCAATGCGCGAGCCATGGCCTCCGGAGTCTCCATGGCCACCATCCCGACCATGGCCGGAATGGTGGCGGCGCTCTCCGGATTCTATTTCAGTGCGCGTCTGCAGACGCACGCGGCGACCGAGGGTCAGAAGGCCGCCGATCTCCTTCGCGACTATCATGGTGAACAGGCATGAGACGCAGAACCTCCATTCCCGAGGAAGAAGCCGAAATCAACATGACGCCGATGCTCGACATCGTCTTCATCATGTTGATCTTCTTCATCGTCACCACCTCCTTCGTCAAGGAATCGGGGGTGGACGTCAACCGGCCGAGTGCCAACACGGCAGAGCGCAAGGAGCGGGGCAATATCCTCATCGCCATCACGCCCAATGACGAGATCTGGATCGACAAGCGCCGGGTGGACATCCGCGCCGTGCGTGCCAACGTGGAGCGGCTGCACGCGGAGAATCCCGAGGGGGCGGTGATCATCCAGGCGGACAAGGACTCCAAGACCGGTCTGCTGATCCAGGTGATGGATCAGGCGCGCCTGGCCGGTGTGACCAACGTCTCCATCGCCGCCACCCCGGGACAGGAGTAGCCATGCGCTATCTGCTGTCACTGGCGGCGGCCGTGCTCGTCTCGCTGGCCCTCTTCTACCTGATGCACTACATGATCTCCGGCGGCAGGGGTGATCTGAAGAAGGTGGAGAACTACTCGGTGGTCGATTTCGTGCGTCTCAAGCGCGAGAGCGAGCCGGAGGTGCGCAAGCGCACCCTGCCGAAGAAACCTCCGCCTCCCAAGGAACCGCCGCCTCCGCCCAAACTCAAGGTGGCCCAGGCAGAAGACCCCAATCCACCGGAACTCAAGATGGACATGCCGGACATCAAGGGCTTCAAGGGAGGGGGCGGTCCCTTCCTCGGTGGCACCACGAGTGGGGCTGCCTCGCAGGATGGTGACATCATTCCCCTCGTGCGCATTGCGCCCCAGTATCCTCGCAAGGCGGCGATGCAGGGCAAGGAGGGATGGGTGAAACTGGAGTTCACCATCACCGAGAGCGGAACGGTCACCGACGTGCGGGTACTGGAGTCCAATCCACGGCGTATCTTCGACCGGGCGGCGGTGCGGGCCATCCTCAAGTGGAAGTTCAAGCCGAAACTGGTCGACGGGAAGCCGGTCACCCGGCGTGCCGTGCAGGTCATCGAATTCAAACTCAACAAGGATTAGGTCCACACCCATGCGTACCACCGCAGTCCTGCTCCTGGCTCTGATGATCGGTTTCGGCTCGGCCGCCCTGCCGGGAGAAGCCTTCGCGGATGGCATCCTCACCGAACGCACCTACAAGCGGCTGGCGCGAATCCATGAGCTGATGGGCGAGAACCAGTACGACGAGGCACTGACGCGTCTCGACCATCTGGTCAAGTCGGTACGCCGCAACAAGTACGAGTATGCGCTGGTGATGCAGACCTATGGCTACGTATACGCCGCCAAGGAGCAGTATCGCAAGGCGGCCGAGGCGTTCGAGGCGTGTCTTGAGCAGGAGGCGCTGCCCGAGGGTCCGACCAGAAGTACCCTCTATACCCTTGCCCAGCTCTACATGACCATCGGCAACTTTCAGGGTACGGTCGACACCCTGAACCGCTGGTTCCAGATGGAGAAGGAACCGAAGGCGGAGGCGTTCGCCTTCCTGGGAACGGCCCATGCCCAGCTCAAGCAGTACGACAAGGCGATCGAGAACATGAAGATCGCCATCTCCCGGGCGGAGAAGCCCCAGGAGACCTGGTACCAGATCGTGCTGGCCATCTATTTCGAGCAGAAACGTTATGCAGAGGCGGCCGAGACGCTGGAGCAGATGATCCGCCTGTGGCCCGACAAGAAGCAGTACTGGACTCAGCTCGCAGGCGTCTACTTCAATCTGAAGCGCGACATGAGATCCCTCTCGGTGATGGAACTGGCCTACAGGAAAGGTTATCTCACCACCGAGAAGGAGTTGCTCAATCTCGCCAACCTGTACCAGCTTCTCCACCTCCCCTACAAGGCAGGAAAGATCATGGAAGAGGGGATCAGGAGAGGCATCATCGAACCCACCACCCGGAACTGGCAGCGCCTCTCCGATGCGTGGTTTGCGGCGCGGGAACTGAAGCCGAGCCTGGTGGCCCTGCGCAAGGCCGCGGAACTCTCCGATGACGGTGAACTCTATCTCCGTGCGGCGCAGATCTCGGCCGAGGGTGAGGACTGGCCGGCGGTGATCGAAGACCTCAGGCTGGCCGAGGAGAAGGATGCCTTGAAGGATCCGGGCCTGCTCTATCTTCTCAAGGGTACGGCCTATTACGAACTGAAGAAATACAACGATGCCCTGCAGGCCTTTGCAGATGCGCGCAAGTACGACAGTTCGGCGGAGAATGCCGAACAGTGGATCAACTACGTCAACTCCGAGCTGGCCATGTTGCAGTAGCCGGCGATCGCCGGTTCGACGGCCATCGTCCCGGCGCCGGGCGGGCTGAACGTCTCATCCGAAATCATCCAGTGTGAGGGTATACCCGTGACCCGTTTTCTCGCTGTCGTCCTCTCTGCGGTTCTCCTCCCTCCAGGGGTCGCTTCTGCGGAGAGTCCCCGCGATCTGCTGCCCATCCCGACACCTGCCACCCTCGAGGCGGCGTGCGACGCCGTCCTCGACAAGGGGCGTGCCGCCTATGAGAAGATCGCCGACGTTCCCATGGAGAAGGTCTCGGTGGAGAGCATCCTGGATGCCTGGGACGAGGCCAATGCCCGCATGGAGGATGTGATCGGCCCCGCCTATCTGATGGCCAGCGTGCATCCCGATCCGGCGGTCCGCGATGCGGCAGAGGCGTGTACCATCCAGGCGAGCCGCTTCAACACCGAACTGTTCCAGAACGAGGCCCTCTACCGCCGGGTGATGGCGGTGGAGACCGATCTCCCCGAAGCGGTCACCTTCCGCCGTGATCTGCTGCGCGACTTCGAGGATACCGGTATCTCCCTGCCGCCGGAGAAGCGCACGCGCCTCAAGGAGATCCGCACGGCCATCTCCGCCATGCGCCAGGAGTTCAGCCGCAACCTGCGAGAGAATCGCACCCGTCTCACGTTTACTCGCGAAGAGACCGAAGGGCTGCCCGAGTCCTATCTGAAGCGGGTGGGGCGCAACGGGGACGGCTCCATCACCGTCAGCTTCGACTACCCGGACTATCGCCCCTTCATGGCCAATGCGCGCAGTGCCGAGGCGCGCAAGCGCTACTACATCGCCTTCAACCGGCGTGGAGGAGAGGAGAACCTCGAGATCCTCGACGAGGTGATGAAACTGCGCAAGGAGCTTGCGGACCTCTACGGCATGCCCAGTTATGCTCACTTCGCCCTGCGCCGCAAGATGGCGGAGAAGCCGGATCGCGTCTGGTCGTTCCTGAACGAGGTGTGGAGCACGGTGGACGAGGTGCAGAAGAGAGAGCTGGCGGAGCTGGCCGCCCTCAAGGCCGAGGAGACCGGTGGCGACCCCTCCACCACCCGCATCGAGCGATGGGATCTCTACTACTATCTGGAGCAGTACCGTCGCCGGCACTTCGACATCGACCAGGAGACCACCCGCCGCTACTTCCCCAGTCAGGCCTCCATCGACTGGGCGATCCGCCTGGCCGAGAAGCTCTACGGAATCGACTTCCAGCGGCAGAAGGTGCCGGTGTGGCACCCGGAAGTGCAGTATTACGACGTGGTGGACGAGGCGAGCGGCGAGCGTATCGCCGGCGTCTACCTGGACCCCTATCCCCGTGACGGCAAGTACAAGCACGCGGCGGCCTTTCCCGTCCGGGGCGTGAGCACCCGGCTGGGGCGCAAGCCGATCAGCGTGCTGGTGACCAATTTCGATCGCAAGGGGCTCTCCCACGACGAGGCAGAGACACTGCTCCACGAGTTCGGGCACGTGCTGCACGGCGTCCTCTCCCGGACCCGTTATCTGCAGCATGCCGGCACCAG
>JALTLT010000179.1 GCA_027001815.1 Gammaproteobacteria bacterium
GGGGCACGCCGAGGCGATCCTCCGTCTCCTCGGTCCCGATGGGAGGCTGGTCGCCTTCGACAGGGATCCGCAGGCGGTGGCGAGTGCCCGTGAACGATTTGCTGACGATTCTCGTTTCACCATCGTGCACGGCAGTTTCGCATCCCTCGAGGAGAGACTGCTGCAGGAGGGTCTTATGGGCAAGGTGGACGGCATCCTGCTGGACCTGGGGGTCTCCTCTCCCCAGCTCGACGATGCCGCCCGTGGCTTCAGTTTCTCCACCGACGGCCCCCTCGACATGCGTATGGATCCGGGACAGGGCCATCCCGCCTCCCGCTGGATCAACCGGGCTTCCGAGGAGGAGCTGGCGGACGTCTTCTTCCACTACGGTGAAGAGCGCCATTCGCGCCGCATCGCGCGGGCCATCGTTCGTGCCCGCCAGGAGGAGCCGCTCGAGCGCACCCGTCAGCTCGCGGAGCTGGTGGCCCGCGTGGTACCGGGACGCGGCCAGCGGCGCCATCCGGCGACCCGCGTCTTCCAGGCGGTGAGGATCTTCATCAACCGCGAACTCGATGAGCTCCAGCGGGTCCTGCCCCAGTGTGTGGCTGCCCTCGCCCCGGGGGGGCGCCTGGTGGTGATCAGCTTCCACTCCCTTGAGGACCGCATGGTCAAGGAGTTCATGCGCCAGCAGAGCCGGGGAGTGGAGCCGCCGCGTGGTCTGCCCGTTACCGGCACCCCCGAGCGCGGTGTTCTGCGGCCGATCGGCAAGGCGGTACGGCCGGGAGAGGAGGAGGTGGCGGAGAACCCGCGAGCCCGCAGTGCCGTGATGCGGGTCGCCGAGAGGAGATGAGGTGCGTGCGCTGATCCTTCTCCTGGCGCTGGCGGTCTTCGGCAGCGCCCTGCTGGCGGTTCGTTCGGCACACCAGAGCCGGGCGCTGTTCCAGCGTCTGCAGACCCTGGAAGGGGAAGCGGTGGAGATGAAAGTGGAGTGGGGAAGGCTTCAGCTCGAACTGGGTACCCTGGCCACCCACGGCCGTGTGGAACGGCTGGCCAGGGAACGGCTGGGCATGGCGATGCCGCGTCCCGAGCAGATCGTGGTGGTGAGACCGTGAAGAGTCGACACAGACAGAGACAGAAGCCCGAGCCCTTCCGTTTCCCGGGGCGGCGCGCCTTCCTGCTCACGGCCCTGGGCGCCGTGGCGGCTCTTCTGGTGTGGCGCTCCGTCTGGCTGCAGGTGGTGGATCGGGAGTTCCTCCAGCAGCAGGGGCGTGCCCAGTTCGTGCGCGAGGTGACCGTTCCCGCCCATCGGGGCACCATCACCGACCGCCATGGGGCGCCACTGGCGCTCAGCACCCCGGTCCACTCGGTGGGTGCCCGCCCTGCCCGTCTGCTGGCCCGGCCAGAGCATATCGAGACCCTCGCGCGGGTCTTCGGGGTGCCGGTGGAGAGCCTCCGCAAGCGGTTGCAGGCGCGGCGCGGGCGTGATTTCGTCTATCTGCGCCGCCAGCTCCCTCCCGAGGCGATCGACAGGCTGGCCCCGGTACTCGCCGACGCCTCCGCCGGCGTCGAGGTGCGCCGGGAGTATCGCCGCTACTATCCCGCCGGCGAGGCGGCCGGTCACGTGGTGGGCTTCACCGACATCGACGACCGTGGTCAGGAGGGGGTCGAGCTGGCCTGGGACCGCCTGCTGCGTGGAGAGGATGGTCGCAACCGGGTGATCGTCGCCCCCGGCAACCGGGTGGTGGAGGACCTGGGCGTGATCCGGCCCATGCGCCCCGGCGCCGATCTGGCGCTCAGCATCGATCGGCGCCTGCAGTATCTGGCCTATCGTGAACTCAAGGCGGCGGTGGCCCGCCACCGTGCCCGCGCGGGGTGGGCGGTCCTCCTCGATCCCCGCAGCGGCGAGGTGCTGGCGATGGTCAACCAGCCCTCCTACAACCCCAACGACGGCGCGCAGCGGCGTGGTGAGCTGACCCGCAACCGGGCGGTGACCGATCCCATCGAGCCCGGTTCCACCATGAAGCCGTTTACCGTGGCGGCGGCTCTCATGCGGGGGGAGTATCGGCCCGACACCCCCGTGGACACTTCGCCGGGGATCCTCAAGGTGGGCGGGCGCACCGTCAAGGACGTGCGCAACTACGGGGTGCTGGATGTCACCGGGGTGATCACCCGTTCCAGCAATGTGGGGGCGGCGCGTCTGGCGCTCTCCCTGGAGCCGGATGCCCTCTGGTCGCTCTACAGCGCGGTCGGTTTCGGCCAGATTCCCGGCGGCGGGTTTCCCGGCGAGGCCCCTGGAGTGCTGCGCGACTTCCGTGGCTGGAGCACCTTCGAGCAGGCCACCATGGCCTTCGGCTACGGCATCTCGGTCACCGCCCTGCAGCTCGCCCGTGCCTATGGCGCTCTCGCCAACGACGGGGTGCTGGTCCCCGTCTCCTTCGTCCGCGTGGAGACCTCTCCCAGTGGCGAGCGGGTGATGCCGGCGGAGGTGGCGCGCCAGGTGCGGGCCATGCTGGAGACGGTGGTCACGCCCGCCGGCACCGGGCGTCGTGCCCGCGTTCCCTGGTACCGGGTGGCGGGCAAGACCGGTACGGTGCGCAAGGCGGTACGGGGGGGCTATGCCGATGACCGTTACCGGGCCCTGTTCGCCGGCATGGCCCCCGCCAGCAACCCGCGACTGGTGCTGGTGGTGGTGATCGACGAGCCTGCCGCGGGCCAGTACTACGGCGGCCAGGTGGCCGCTCCCATCTTCTCGGCCATCATGGCCGATGCCCTGCGACTGCTCGATGTGCCGCCGGACGATCTGCCGGAACTGGTTGGCCGCGAAGGCGGCCGGGAGGGCGCCACGTGAGCATCTCCGCCGAGGCCCTGCTCGCCCCTCTCGGGATCCCCGCCGGCGGTGTCGCCGGCGTGGCCGTTTCCGGGCTCGCCCTCGACAGCCGGACGGTGCGGCCGGGCGATCTCTTTCTCGCCTGCGCCGGCAGTCGCCGGCATGGGCTCGAATATCTGGCGGAGGCGATGGCCCGCGGCGCGGTCGGTGTGCTCTGGGAGCCCGAGCCGGGCGTGGCCCCTCCGTCGGCCAACCTGCCCGCCCAGCCGGTGGAGGGGCTGGGGCGTCGTCTCGGAGAGATCGCCGATCGCTTCTTCGGCGAACCCTCCCGGCGGCTGCGGGTGATCGGCGTGACGGGCACCGATGGCAAGAGCTCCTGCGCCCACTTCATCGCCCAGGCCCTGGACGGCGAGGCGGGGCGTTGCGGTGTAATCGGCACGCTCGGCCACGGTTTTCCCGATCATCTCTTCCCGTCCAGCCATACCACCCCCGACCCGGTGCGGTTGCAGCGGCTGCTGGCGGAGATGGTCGACGTGGGCGCCACCCACGTGGCCATGGAGGTCTCCTCCCATGCCCTCGATCAGGGACGGGTCAACGGCGTGCGCTTCCACGCCGCGCTGCTCACCAACCTGACCCGCGATCACCTGGACTACCACGGTGACGTGACCGCCTATCACGAGACCAAGCGGCGACTCTTCCGCTGGCCGGGGCTGGCGCTGCGGGTCATCGACCTCGAGGAGGAGAACGCGCGCCCCTGGATGGAAGAGGCAGGTCCGCCCCTTCTCGGCTACGGCCTGGCCCGGCACGGCTGGCAGGGGGACGCCGTGATCGGCCACGACCTGCGGGCCGGCGCCGACGGGCTCCGGCTGCGCATGGAGACCCCCCTCGGCGAGAGGGAGCTGCGGCTCCGCCTGCTGGGGCGATTCAATGCCCTCAACGCCCTGGGCGTGGCGGCGGTGCTGCTCGGCATGGGCCTCGGGCTGGACGAGGTGGTGGAGTCTCTGCAACGGCTGCACACCGTACCCGGCCGCATGGAACACTTCGGCGGCGGCGACCGGCCGCTGGTGGTGGTGGACTATGCCCACACGCCCGAGGCGCTGCGCCAGGCGCTGAGCGCCCTGCGCGAACACACCACCGGCCGGCTCTGGTGCCTGTTCGGTGCCGGTGGGGACCGCGACCGGGGGAAACGGCCCCTGATGGGAGAGGCGGCGGAGGCGCTGGCCGATCGGCTGGTGGTCACCGACGACAATCCCCGCTGCGAGGATCCGGCGGCCATCGTCGCCGACATCCTCGCCGGCATGCAGCGGCCGGAGCGGGTGGTGGTGGAGCACGATCGGGCGCGGGCGCTGGCGCTGGTCCTCGAGGAGGCGCGCCCTGGCGACACCGTACTGGTGGCCGGCAAGGGGCATGAGGAGTACCAGGTGATCGGCGATCGCCGGCTGCCCCTCAGCGACCGGCAACTGGTGAGTGCCTGGCTGGCGGAGAGGGCATCGTGATCGAACTCACCCTGCAACGGGCGGCGGAGCTGATGGGCGGGAGGCTCGAAGGAGAGGATCTCCCCTTCCGCGGAGTCTCCACCGACAGCCGCACACTGGAACCGGGGGTGCTCTTCGTCGCCCTGCGCGGAGAGCGCTTCGATGGTCACGATCACGTCGCCGCGGCGGCGGCTGCCGGCGCGGTCGGCGCGGTGGTGGAGTCCGCCGTGGAGGTGGGGCTCCCCGCCATCCGGGTGACCGACAGCCGCCTCGCCCTCGGTCTCCTGGCTGCCGGCTGGCGGCGGAGGTTCTCCCTCCCCCTGGTGGGCGTCACCGGTTCCAACGGCAAGACCACCGTCAAGGAGATGTGCGCCGCCATCCTCCAGCGACGGGGGCCGGTGCTGGCCACCCGCGGCAACCTGAACAACGACATCGGGGTCCCCCTCACCCTCTTCGGGCTGGGTGCGGAGCACCGCGCGGCGGTGATCGAGATGGGGGCCAATCACCCCGGCGAGATCGCCGTCCTGGCGGGGATGGCGGCGCCCACCGTAGGGGTGGTGACCAATGCCGGCCCGGCCCACCTGGAGGGGTTCGGTTCCCTGGAGGGGGTGGCGCGTGCCAAGGGGGAGCTGTTTGCCTCCCTGCCGCCGGAGGGCGTGGCGGTGATCAACGCCGACGACCCCTTCCGGCCTTTGTGGGAAGAGTTGGCCGCGGATCGCCCCGTGATCCGTTTCGGTCTCGAGGGGGAGGCGGAAGTGGCCGGTCGCTGGCACCCGGTCGAGGGTGGTGGCCGGCTGGAGCTGACCTCCCCGCAAGGGGCGGAGGTGATCCGCCTGCCCCTCTCCGGAAGACACAACGCCCTCAATGCCTTGGCGGCGGCGGCCGCCACCCTGGCAACTGGCGCCTCCCTGGAAGAGGTGGTGGGGGGGCTGGAGG
>JALTLT010000180.1 GCA_027001815.1 Gammaproteobacteria bacterium
TGGCGCTTGTCAGACGATTTCTGGGTCCATCCTCCAAGTACGACCCCGATCTTCCCTTCACCTATGAGGCCAGGGTGCAGGTCACTCCGGGGACGGATATCTTCAACTCCTATTTTTCCGACACGATCTGTGGTCTGCTGGAATTTCTGGATGCCAACGGTTTTTCCGCCGAGGAGACGACCGTTGTGGAGATCTATGAGGGAAACGAGACGATCATGGAGAGCGAATGGCTGACTGACAGGGGAGGGCGATGGCTTCACAAGCCGGACATCTGTCGTTCGCTCGCTCCTCATTATCGCGGTCATATATTCAAGGGGGGGTGCGATTTCCAGGATCGTGATCCCTTCGTGACCGGCCCGTAGCAGCCTGTCGGCCTTTGATTGGCCGTCAGGTGTTGTTGCTTTCCGCGGGACCCCGAGAGGCGGGAAGCCCACCGGGGGGACGCCGTGAACCCTTTTCGGCTGTGCTGTCCTGCTTTGCCGAAAAGTCCAGCCCCGCCGTCCCTGGCGGGGCGTTCGGAGACCTTCAATTCGAAGTCCGACAGGCTGCTAGCAGCAGGACGTTGAAAAACATCGTTTTTCGACAGCCTGTCGATGGCTCTTCCGGGAAAGACCGGAAAACGCGCAGCGGCGATCCCGTTGCCGCCGACGAAGCGACATGACGCCGGGAACGCCGATGGATTTCACCGGCTTCCAGGGAGAGGAGGGGGCACGATACCCGGGATCATGTCACGTTCGATGTTTCCAGAGGCGCCGCCCGGCAAGGGCAATGAGATCCCTTCGTTCACCTGCCGTTTTCAACGGGCTCAAAGTCTGCAAGAATACGCAGCTGACAGGATGTCGAAAATGGCCGTCCTGGCCTTTTTCGACGCCGGAAGCCGAAAATGCGATTTCCGGCTTCCTTACGTTTTCAGTGACTTGGGGTCATTGAAAACGGCGGTACTTCCCCGTACCGCATACAGGCTGTCGAAAAATGCTGTTTTTCGACAGCTTGCCGATACAAACATCGCGTCTCGGATCCTGTGCACCGGAGTCTCGAACGATCGGCATGGCATTGTCCGGTCCTCCAGTGGCGCATCGATTCCGGACGGGTTTCTCGGCCGTACAGAGCCAGTGGGTTGCCCCCGAAGGGAGAATCTGTGACCAATCCTCAGGTAGTGAAGAGTTTGACGGATCAAGACCCCTATTCCGAGGGCTTTCACAAGGCTTCGGAAATGCTCCGCATGGCCGTGGCCCTGCTCTCCCAGCACAGGATTCCTCCTTCCCCGTTCAACTACCGTATCTTCTACGACATCGCTTCCGGTCGGGACGAGGGTCTGCGTCAGGAGGTGGAGTTGTACCTGGAGAATGACGGAATCGAGCCCTGGAAGTTGTGGGAACTCTATCGCAAGTACTATCAGCAGGACGAGGGGGTTCTCGAGGAGATGCGCAAGGAGCTGTTGCGGATCATCTCCAGCATGCGTACGGAATTCAGCCGCTCGGGTTGCCGTCTCACCGAATACATCGAGAGGCTGGAACGCTTCTCGGCCATACTCCGATCCCCTCCGCCGGAAGATGAGATGGTGAGGGAGGTGAAGGAGGTCTATCGGGAGACCCGGAGTACGGAGGATGCCCAGCGCCATTTGTCCGAGCAGATGGATGCTATTTTCCAGGAGGTGGAGGCGCTTCGCCGGGAGCTGGAGCAGGTGAAGGAGGAGTCGATGACCGACGCCCTCACCGGCGTCTGCAATCGTCGCGCCTTCGATGTCACCCTGGAACACGCCATCCTGGAGGCGCGGGAGCAGCAGCGTCCCCTCACCCTTCTGCTGGTGGACATCGATCATTTCAAGCAGTTCAACGACACCTATGGCCACCTGGTTGGCGACAAGGTGCTGCGTTTCGTTGCCTCCACACTGAAGCGCAGCGTCAAGGGCAAGGACACCGCGGCCCGTTTCGGCGGGGAGGAGTTTGCCGTGATTCTGCCGGAAACCGATCTGAAGGGGGCCGAGACGGTTGCCGAACAGGTGCGAACGGCGATCTCATCGGGAAGGTTGAAGGACTCCTCCAGCGGCGAGTCCTATGGCACCATTACCACATCCATCGGGGTTGCCCAGTTCAAGGCGAGTGATCTGCCGAGCGACCTGCTGCTGAGGGCCGACCGGGCCCTCTATCTGGCCAAGTCCCGTGGCCGCAACCGTGTGGAAAAGGTGATCTGAGCCTCCTCCGAGTACCCTCTCCGCATTTCCCATCCTCCAATCTGGCCAAGCCACAGATTTTACATCAAGAGTCATATCTAACCAGATGTAAAAAAAAGTAATAGTTCTTCCGTTTCGAAGCCCTTCGGTCTGTTCCTGCCTCGATACCCAAGGCCCGTCCCGGCCAAGTATTGAGTATCTAAATATTCAAGATTTAAATAATTGTCTGGATAAATAATCGCCTCCTTCCTAGACTCGAATCAGAGCTGCAGACAACGATGCCAGTACCGGGGGGACGGGACGATGCAGTGGCAGGCCCTGAGCGATGTTTTCCATGCCGTACTCTTCATGGGCGGGTTGGGGCTCCTGCTCTCCCTGCTCCTTGCCATCGCCAATCGCCGTCTCTGGGTCTTCGAGGATCCGCGCATCGATCAGGTGGAGGAGATGCTCCCCCACGCCAACTGCGGCGCCTGTGGCACCGCCGGTTGTCGCCCCTTCGCAGAGGCACTCGTGAGAGGTGACCTCAACCCCGCGCTCTGCACCGTCAACCCCCCCGACGAGAACCTGCGCATCGCCCGCTTCCTCGGTGTCGAGGCGGTCCATGTGGAGCGTCGGGTGGCGCGGCTGGCGTGCGCCGGTGGAATCCATGTGGCGCGCATGAGGGCCCACTACGAAGGGATCGGTTCCTGCCGGGCGGCGGCGCTGGTGGGGGGTGGTCCGAAGCGCTGCGCCTGGGGCTGTCTGGGCCTTGCGGATTGCGAAACGGTCTGTGATTTCGATGCCATCTCCATGAACGGCTTCGGGCTGCCGGTGGTGGATGCGGAACGGTGTACCGCCTGCGGCGACTGCGTGGAGGTGTGTCCCAAGGATCTCTTCTCCCTCGAGCCGGTCAGCCACCGTCTGTGGGTGGCGTGCCGCAACCGTCTCGATGGTGACGAGGCGGAGGCCGATTGCGAGGTGGCCTGCACGGCCTGTGAGCGGTGCGTGAAGGACTCGCCCGAGGGGCTGATCGAGATCCGCGATCATCTGGCGGTGATCGACTATCGCAAGAATCGACTCGCTTCGCCGGTGGCGGTACAGCGTTGCCCCACCGGCGCCATCGTCTGGCTGGACCAGGTGAAGGGCTCCATCCGGGGGCGGGAGGCCAAGCCGATCGTGCGACGCGAGCCGCTGCCCCTGGAGCCGTTGGCGCTGGGGAGTGGGGAGGAGGCGAGGGGACATCGTGATGCGATGTGACGAGGGGAGGGGAGATGGTTCCCCGGAGGCCAGACGGGGCAGGAGGTAGGAGGTAGAGAGCCATGTTTTCCAGCAAAGACGATTCGGAGCAGAGTTTCCCCTTTCCGGGACGACCCATGGCCACCGATGGCAATACGGCGGTGATCCTCTGCGAGCGTGAGGCCTCCGACGCCGCGGGTGCCTATCCCATCACCCCCTCCACCCAGATGGGGGAGTACTGGGCGGAGGAGACGGCGAAGGGGCACGTCAACATCTCCGGGCGCGCGCTGATCTTCATCGAGCCGGAGTCGGAACACGCCGCGGCGGCGGTCACCGCCGGTATCTCCATGACCGGCCTGCGCGCCACCAATTTCTCGTCCGCCCAGGGCGTCGCCTTCATGCACGAGTCGCTCTACGCCGCAGCCGGCAAGCGTCTCCCCTATGTGCTCAACATGGGTTGCCGGGCGATCACCAAGGCGAGCCTCAACGTCCACTGTGGCCACGACGACTTCCACTGCGTCGACGATACCGGCTTTCTGCAGCTTTTCGCCGTCGATGCCCAGGGGGCGGCGGATCTCAATCTCATCGGTCGCAGGGTGGCGGAACTCTCCCTCACCCCTGCAGTAGTCGCTCAGGATGGTTTTCTCACCACCCACCTCATCGAACCGATCCGGGTCCCCGAGCGGGAGTTGGTCGAGCGCTACCTGGGCCGCCCCGACGATATGATCGAGAGTCCCACCCCCTCTCAGCGGCTGCTGTTCGGCGAGCAGCGTCGCCGGGTGCCGGCCATCTGGGACGTGGATCGTCCGCTCATGTCCGGCACGGTTCAGAACCAGGACGCCTACATGCAGACGGTGGCCGCCCAGAGACCCTTCTTCTACGACCACGTGGCCGGGCTGGCCGACCAGGCGATGGAAGAGTACTACCGGCTCACCGGTCGTCGCTACGGCCGTATCGGTACCCACCGTACGGAGGATGCCGAGTGGCTGATCGTCGGCATGGGATCGATGATCGTCCAGGCCCGGGCGGTGGCCGACTGGCTGCGCCGGGAGAGAGGGCTGAAGGTGGGGGTGGTGGACATCACCCTCTACCGGCCCTTCCCGGGCGACCTGCTGGGTCACGTCCTCAGGGGGAAGAGGGGGGTTGCGGTGCTGGAACGCACCGACCAGCCGCTGGCGGAGGATCTGCCCCTCATGCGGGAGGTGCGCGCGACGGTCTCCAAGTGCATCGAGAACGGCCGTGCGGCGGGGAGCGAGCTGCCGTGGTCCGACTACGCCGTCTACCGCGGTTTCGGTGAGGTGCCGGCCCTCTTCTCGGGGGTCTACGGTCTCGGCTCCCGCGACCTGCAGCCGGAGGGGATCATCGGTGCCGTGGAGAACATGCTGCCGGAAGGGAAGGGGCGCCGTTTCTTCTATCTCGGTATCGATTTCGTTTGCGAACCGGAGAACCCCCGTCAGGAGGTGCTGGTGGAGTCGATCGAGGAGGCCTATCCGGCGCTGCGTGAGCTGGCGGTGCACGGCTCCGAGAATCCGGATCTGATGCCCGAGAACTCCATCACCGTGCGCATGCACTCGGTGGGTGGTTGGGGAGCCATCACCACCGGCAAGAATCTGGCCATGACCCTCTACGACCTGCTGGGGTACGACATCAAGGCCAATCCCAAGTACGGGTCGGAGAAGAAGGGGCAACCCACCACCTATTATCTGGCGGCGGCGCCGACGCCGATTCCCCTCAATTGCGAATATCACCATGTGGATGTGGTCATCTCGCCGGATCCCAACGTCTTCCACCACTCCGATCCCCTGGCGGGGCTCAAGGAGGGCGGAGTGTTCATCATCCAGTCGAGCCTCGACTCCGGCGAGGAGCTGTGGCGCACCTTTCCGCCCCGGGCGCGGCGCTACGTGGTGGAGAAGGGGATCCGGGTCTTCTTCGTCGACGGTTTCCGCATCGCCCGCGAGGAGGCGAGCAATCCGGAGCTGCAACTGCGCATGCAGGGCAATGCCTTCCAGGGGGCCTTCTTCGCCGCCTCTCCCCTCATGGAGATGGCCGCCCTCGACGAGGAACGGCTGTTCCGGGCCATCGAGGAGCAGCTCCGCTCCAAGTTCGGCGCCAAGGGAGCGCGGGTGGTGGAGGACAACCTGCGGGTGGTGCGTCGGGGCTTCGAGGAGGTGCGGGAGATCACCCACAAGAGTCTGGAGATCCGTATTCCGGCCGCCGCGAAGCGCAAGGCGCCCACCCTGCCGGTGATGCTCAAGCGGATCCCCAGGGCGGATGGCGGAGTGGCGGACGTCCACCGCTTCTGGGAACAGACCGGCAGTTTCTACGCCCGGGGCGAGGGGGGTGGCCGGATGGCCGATCCCTACCAGGCCCTCTCCCTGATCCCGGCCGCCAGCGGGGTGTTCCGCGACATGACCCAGATCCGTTTCGAGTATCCGGAATGGATCGCCGAGAACTGCACCGCCTGCGGCGACTGCTACACCGTCTGTCCCGATTCCGCCTGTCCGGGGCTGGTCAACTCCATCGGCGAGGTGTTCAACACCGTGGTGCAGCGGGTGGAGCGGGGTGGGCGGCCGACCCGATTGCTGCGTCGTGAGCTTCGGACCATCGAGAAACGGCTGCGGACCCTGCTCGCGGAGGCGGGAGAAGGAGCCGATGTGCGCGCCCTCATCGACCGCGCGGTTCTGGAGCGACTGGCCGAGGAGGGGGAGGGTGCCCGGTCGATCGCGCCGGAGTCGGGCAGTGTGGCCCCGGCCGAAGAGGGGGAGTCGGAGCTGGAACGGGAGTTCTCCCTCTTCCTGGAGGCGCTCGGCGAGTTCCGCTTCGCCGTCACCCGGCCCTACTGGAGTCTGCTGGAGAAGCGCGCGCCGGGGAGTGGGGGGCTCTTCTCCATCACCATCAACCCCTATACCTGCAAGGGGTGCATGGAGTGTGTGGAGGTGTGCGACGACGATGCCCTGCGGGCTCGTCCACAGGACGATGCGGCGGTGGAACGGTTGCGTCGGGAGTGGTCCCTGTGGCTCGACCTCCCCACCACCTCCGCGCAGTTCCGTCGCATCGACGATCTGGACGAGAAGATCGGTGCCCTCGAGACCCTGCTGCTCGACAAGCGCAGCTACGGCTCCATGGTGTGTGGCGACGGAGCCTGTCTCGGCTGCGGCGAGAAGAGCGTCATCCACCTCTTCACCGCCACCGTCACGGCGCTGATGCAGCCGCGGGTGGAGGCTCACCTGCAGCGTCTCGACGAGCTGATCCGGCGCCTGGAACAGCACATCCGCCTCAAGCTGGTGGAGGGGCTCGACCTCAGCGATGTGCAGCGTCTCGACCAGGTGATCGAGAGCGCAGAAGGGGATCTCACCGTGGCGCGGCTGGCGGAGTCGGTGGATCCGGGGCACGAACGCACCACCGTGGATGCCGAGTGGCTGGAGCGGGTGACGGGTATCCTCTCCGCCCTGCGGGACCTCAAGTGGCGCTACGAGCACGGTCCCACCGGCCAGGGGCGCAGCGAACTGGGGATCGTCAACTCCACCGGATGCACCTCCGTGTGGGGCTCCACCTGGCCCTACAACCCCTATCCCTTCCCCTGGACGAGCCATCTCTTCCAGGACAGCCCCTCCATCGCCATGGGGCTCATCGAGGGGCACATGGCGAAGATGGCCGAGGGCTTCAAGGCGATCCGCATGGCGCAGATCGAACTGGACGGAGGTTACCGGCCCGCGGAGCACGAACCCTTCTTCCAGCGTTTCTCGTGGAAGGATTTCAGCGAGGAGGAGTGGCGTCTCTGCCCGCCGGTGGTCGCCATCGGCGGTGACGGCGCCATGTACGACATCGGCTTCCAGAATCTCTCCCGGGCGCTCGCCTCGGGGATGCCCATCAAGGTGCTGGTGCTCGACACCCAGGTCTATTCCAACACGGGGGGGCAGGCCTGTACCTCAGGGTTCATCTCCCAGGTGGCCGACATGAGTCCCTATGGCGATGCGTGGAAGGGGAAGAGCGAGATCCGCAAGGAGATCTCACTGATCGGCATGGCCCATCGCACCAGTTACGTGATGCAGGGCGCGCTCTCCCACGTCACCCACATGCTGGAGGGATTCATCGACGGGCTCAACAGCCGCCGTCCGGCGCTCTTCAATCTCTACGCTGTCTGTCCGCCGGAGCACGGTGTCGGCGACGACATGGCGGAGCAGCAGTCACGCCTGGCGGTGGAGTCGCGTGCCTATCCGCTGGTCAAGTACGACCCGGACGGGGGGGAGACGGTGGAGGCGTGTCTCGATCTCTCGGGCAATCCCGATCTGGAATCGGACTGGCCGCGCTACACCCTCCGTTACCTGGACGAGAAGGGCGGGGAGGGGAGTCTCGAACTGCCCATGACCTTCGCCGACTTCGCCGCCACCGAGGGGCGTTTCCGCAAACAGTTCCGCAAGGCGCCCCCCGAGACCTGGAACGACGAGATGGTGCCGTACCACCAGTTCCTGGCCATGGACGAGGAGGAACGGGAGGGACGCATCCCCTACATCTGGGCGGTGGATGGGGAGAACCGGCTCATGCGGCTGCTCTGCTCCGCCGAGATCGTCCGGGCCGGAGAGGAGCGGCTGCAGTTCTGGCGGCAGCTCAGGGGGCTGGCGGGCGAACTGGACAAGGTGGACGTGGATGCCCTGGTGGAACAGACCAAGGCGGAGATGGCCCAGCGCCTCAGCTCCACCCTGCTGTCGCTGGTCTCCTCGGGTGACGTCTCCCATCTGGCGGGGGCCCTGGAGGGGACGGCCGGCGGCAACGGAGTCGCGAGGGACGCCGACACGGCGATGCAGGGCAGCGCCCCGGACTACGAGCCCGTCTGGGTGGAGACGCCCGAGTGCACCGCCTGTGACGAGTGCATCGAGATCGCCCCGCGAGTCTTCTTCTACAACGACGAGAAGAAGGTGGAGATCCGTGACCCGAAAGGGGCCAGCTTTCGCGACCTGGTGAGGGCGGCGGAGAAGTGTACCGCCGGCTGCATCCATCCGGGGCGTCCCTGGTCGCTGGAGGAGAAGGGGATCGACAGGCTGATCCAGCGGGCCGAGAAGTTCAATTGAGCCTCTCCTTGCGGAATGGGGTGGGAGGGAAGCCCCGGTAGCCGAAGGCCGCCGGTGTCCCGACAGGTTTCCAGGTAGAGAGAGGGGAGAGAAGTATGCGGTTCACCCCCGTCGACAACGGTTTTGCGGCGGCGCCCCCCGGCGCGGTGCATACCATCCCCCCGGTCGCATGCCGCGTCCGCGGGGACGCTGCCGCATCTTCCTTCCGCCGAAAGGGGAGGGGTGCCGCATGATTCTCTCCTTCCTGCGTGGCCACACCTTCAGCCACGGTGTTCGGGTGGCCCATCACAAGGAGCAGACGGCGAGCCGCCCGATCCGGCGCCTGCCCTTCCCCGAGCGGCTGATCCTGCCTCTCGACCCCCATATCGGCAAGCCGGCGGTGCCGCTGGTGCGTCGTGGTCAGGAGGTGGTGCGCGGTGAACCGATCGCGCGGGCCGACGGCTGGATGTCACTGCCCATCCATGCCCCTGCCACCGGACGGGTAGTGGCCCTCGAGCCCATGCCCACCCCTCGCGGTCCCCGCCGCCCGGCCATCGTCCTCGAGGTGGACCCGGCCGATACCCAGGAGATGGGATGGGGAGAGCCGCGTGACCCGCTCGCCATGGATCGGGAGACACTGATCGCCGCCATCCAGGAGAGCGGTCTGGCCGGTCTCGGCGGTGCGGCATTTCCGACCCACGTCAAGCTCTCGGTACCGCCGGAACAACGGGTCGACACTCTGCTCATCAACGGCTGCGAGTGTGAGCCCTACCTCACCTGCGACCACCGGATCATGCTCGAGCAGACCGACGATCTGGTGACGGGAATCCGCATTGCCATGCGCGCCACCGGTGTGCAGGAGGCGGTGATCGGTGTGGAGAACAACAAGCCCGATGCGGTGGCCGCCATCCGGGCCGGGCTGCGGGAAGAGGATCCGATCCGCGTCGTGGTGGTGGAGAGCAAGTATCCCCAGGGGGCGGAGAAGATGCTCATCAAGGCGGCCCTGGGGCGCGAGGTGCCTCCGGGTGGTATCCCGGCCCAGGTGGGGGTGGTGGTCAACAACGTGGGTACCATGGCCGCCCTGGGTCACCTGCTTCCGCGGGGCGAGGGGCTGGTGGAACGGGTGATCACGGTCGCCGGTCCCGCCGTGCGGCGCCCCGGCAACTATCGGGTGGCGCTGGGTACCCCTATCGAGTTCATCCTTCGCCACTGCGGCTTCGAGGGGAAGATGGGGGAGTTCATCCTCGGTGGTCCGATGATGGGCTCGGCGGTCTCGGCGGTGGAGACCCCCATCACCAAGGGGACCTCAGGTGTGCTGATGCTGCACGAGCGCGAGATCGAGGCGGAGAGCCGGCCGGCGGAGCACTGCATTCGCTGTGGTCGCTGTGTCGAGGCGTGCCCCATGCACCTCAACCCCTGTGAACTGGGTTGGCTGGCGCGGAAGCGGGAGTACGACACCATGGCCGAGCGCTTTCACCTCATGGACTGTTTCGAGTGTGGGTGCTGCTCCTTCGTCTGTCCCGCCTCCATCCCGCTGGTGCAGTATTTCCGTATCGCCAAGTCGATTCTCCGGGAGCAGGCGGCGTGAGTGGTACCCGCATCGAACTGCGTACCGCTCCCCACGCGCATGCCCCCGTGGATGTGCCGCTCATCATGCGGCACGTGATCTATGCCCTGTTGCCGATCGTCGCCTGGTCGGTGTGGCTGTTCGGTCTCGGTACCCTGCTGCTGATCCTCACCGTCACCGCCACCGCACTCGCCACCGAGCGTCTGCTGGGGGGTGAGGGAGGGGAACGCTCCATCCGCGACGGATCGGCGGTGATCACCGGGCTGTTGCTGGCGCTCACCCTGCCGCCCGCCTTCCCCCTCTGGATGGGCGTGGTGGCGGCGGTTGCCGCCATCGGCCTCGGCAAGATGCTGTTCGGTGGTCTCGGCATGAACCCCCTCAATCCGGCCCTGGTGGGGCGCGCCTTCGTCCAGGCCGCCTTCCCGGCCTCCATCACCACCTGGATCCCGCCGCTGGGTGCAGAGCGCTTCACCTCCGTCGCCCCATCCACCCTGGCCCCCCCCTTTCTGCGCCCGGAGGGACTGGCGGAGTGGATCGCCGATCAGCGGGTGGACGCCTTCACGGGGGCCACGCCGCTGGGGCTGTTCAAGTTCGATGGGGTGATCACGCCCCTCCGGGATCTGCTGGCCGGCACCACCGCCGGCTCGGCCGGCGAGACCCCGGCGCTGCTGATCGTGGCCTGTGGTCTCTACCTCGCCTTCCGTCGTTTCCTCGACTGGCGCATTCCCCTGGCGGTGATGGCCGGCGTGGTGCTTGCCGCCGGTCCTCTCCATCTGCTGGATGCGGAGCGATTCCCCGACCCGTGGTTCATGCTGCTCTCCGGGGGGTTGATGCTGGGTGCCTGGTTCATGGCCACCGACATGGTGGGGTCGCCGGTGACCCCCTGGGGGGTTCTGATCTACGGTCTGCTGATCGGTCTCCTGACGGTGGTGATCCGCCTCTTCGGCGGCCTCTCGGAGGGGGTGATGTACGCCATCCTGCTGGCCAACGCCGCCACCCCACTCATCGAACGGCTCACCCAGCCGCGGGTCTTCGGCGCCGCCAGGAGAAAGGAATGAACGCGCCGCTCCAGCCTGCCGTCGCGCCACCGACCCCGGCCCGTCCCATGATCCTGGTGCTGGGCGGCATCGCCACCCTCTCCGGGCTGCTGGTAGTGCTGGTCTATCACCTCACTCTGCCGCGCATCGAGGCCAATCGCCGGGCCGCCGTGGAGGCGGCGGTCTTCGCCGTCCTGCCGGGTGCCGCGCGTCGCCAGTCGCTGTGGCTGGATGAGGCCGGGCTCCACCACCAGCCGGTAAAGGGCGGTCGCGAGTTCCATGCGGTGTTCGATGGTGATGGCCGACTGCTGGGCATCGCCGCCGAGGGGGTGGCCCAGGGGTATGCCGGACCGGTCCGGCTCATCTGGGGGTGGCGGCCCGACTGTCGCTGCATCGTCGGGATGCGCATCGTCGGCATGACCGAGACGCCGGGGCTCGGTGACAAGGTGGCCAGCGACGAGGCGTTTCTTGCCAACTTCGCGGCGCTGGAGGCGCGGCCCACCGCCGACGGCCTGGAACACCCCATCGCCACGGTCCGCCATGGTCGCAAGCAGCAGCCGTGGGAGATCGACGCAATCTCCGGTGCCACCATCTCCTCGCGGGCGGTGGGGGAAGCGATCGCGCGCAGTGCCGAGACGCTGCTGCCACGGGTGGCGGGTCTGCTGGAGAAGCTGACGGTGGAGGAGGAGGGATGAACGGAGAGTCACCGAAGCCGGTCACCTGGGAGACCTTCGCCGCGGGCCTGTGGCGGGAGAACCCGGTCTTCGTCATGCTTCTGGGCATGTGTCCGGTGCTGGCGGTGACCAACTCGGCGGTCAACGCCCTGGCCATGGGTCTCGCCACCACCTTCGTGCTGGTCGCCTCCGGGCTGCTGGTCTCCCTGTTGCGGGCGGCGATCCCCAAGCAGGTGCGCATCGCCACCTACATCGTCATCATCGCCACCTTCGTCACCATCGTCGACTACACCATCCAGGCCATCTCCCTCGATCTCTACAACGCCCTGGGCGCCTTCATCCAGCTCATCGTCGTCAACTGCATCATCCTCGGTCGGGCGGAGGCCTACGCCTCCCGAAACCGGCCCCTGCCGGCGGTGGTCAATGCCCTCGGCATGGGGGTCGGTTTCACCTTTGCCCTGCTCTGCCTCGGCGGGGTGCGGGAACTGCTGGGAGCCGGCTCCCTGTTCGGTGTGGCCCTGTTCGGCGACCGTTTCGAGCCGTGGGTGGTGATGCTGCTGCCGCCCGGCGGATTCCTGGTCCTGGGGGGATGGCTGCTGCTGTTCGCCTGGCTGCGCCGGCGGCGCGGCCAGGCGGTTTCCGTGGAGGGGGGGACATGCCACACGATTCGCTGAGCTTCATCTTTCTCGACGCGGTTCTGGCCAATAACTTCGTGCTGGCCCTCTTTCTCGGTCTCTGTCCCTTTCTGGGTGTCTCGGGAAGGCTGGAGACGGCCCTGCCCATGGGTCTCGCCACCACCTTCGTCATGCTGGTGAGTTCCATCTGTGCCTGGCTCATCAATGCGATCCTGGTCACCTTCCAGATCGAATTCCTGCGGCTGATCGCCTACATCGCGGTGATCGCCAGCGCCGTGCAACTGGTGGAGATGGCGCTCAAGAAGTTCTCGCCGGGGCTGTTCCGGGCCCTCGGCATCTATCTGCCGCTGATCACCACCAACTGCGCCATTCTCGGTCTGGCCCTGTTCCAGACCTTCCGCCACTACGACTTCCTGCAGTCGCTGGTCTTCTCCCTGGGGGCCGGCGGGGGGTTCACGCTCGCCATCCTGCTGATGGCCGGGCTGCGGGAGAAGCTGGCCCTGGCGGAGGTCCCCTCCATCGTCCAGGGAGCGGCCATCAGCCTGATCCTGGGCGGACTCCTCTCGCTCACCTTCATGGGTTTTGCCGGACTGGGGGGACAGACATGAGGGACTACCTGGTGGGCGCGCTGCTCTTCCCGGCCCTGTTCGGAGTGTGGCTGTTGGCCGACCATTTCTACCGGCGCTTCCACCTGCGCCATCCTGAGCTGCCCCCGCCCATGGCGGGGAGATGCGGCGGAGAGTGCGGCTGCAGCGGGGGAGGCTGCGGCCGGTCGACGGATTCCCCGGGGAATCCCCACAAGCCTGTTGACGAGGAGTGAATCATGAGCGATCCCATCGAGCTGCCCCGCGGGGTACGGGTACGGGCCCAGGACGAACAGATCATCTGGTTCGAAGATCTGGGGCTCGATGATATACCTCAGGTGGGGGGCAAGAACGCCTCCCTGGGCGAGATGATCCGCCACCTCGCCGAGGCGGGGGTTCGGGTCCCCGGCGGTTTCGCCACCACCGCCCACGCCTATCGGGAGTTCATGCGCCAGAACCAGCTCGATCAGGCGATCGACGCCCTGCTGCGCCGGCTCGACGTGGATGACGTGGAGGAGCTGGCACGGGTGGGTGGCACCATCCGTCAATGGGTGATCGATGCCCCCTTCCCGGAGCAGCTCGAGAACGCCATCGTCGCCGCCTGGCAGAAGATGGTCCGCCGCTACGGAGAGGGGCTCTCGGTGGCAGTACGCTCCTCGGCCACCGCCGAGGATCTGCCCGACGCCTCCTTCGCCGGCCAGCAGGAGACCTTCCTCAACGTCCAGGGGATCGACTCGGTACTGCGCGCTGTCAAGGAGGTGTTCGCCTCCCTCTACAACGATCGCGCCATCGCCTACCGGGTCCACAAGGGGTTCGACCATCGCAGCGTGGCCCTCTCCGCCGGCATCCAGAAGATGGTCCGCTCCGATCTCGGCGCCTCCGGCGTGATGTTCACTCTCGATACGGAGTCGGGGTTCCGCGACGTGGTCTTCATCACCAGCGCCTGGGGGCTGGGCGAGATGGTGGTGCAGGGGGCGGTCAATCCCGACGAGTTCTATGTCCACAAGCCGACCCTGGAGGCGGGTCGCCCCGCCATCCTGCGCCGCGCCCTGGGCGACAAGGCGATCCGGATGGTCTATGGCAGCGACGGTGGGGCGAGGGTGGTCACCGAGCCGGTGCCCGGCGAGCTGCGCAACCGGTTCTCCCTCTCCGACCGGCAGGTGGAGTCGCTGGCCCGTCAGGCGCTGGTGATCGAGCGTCACTACAGTCGACCCATGGATATCGAGTGGGGGCTCGATGGGGAGGATGGGGAGCTGTGGATCCTCCAGGCCCGGCCCGAGACGGTGGAGAGCCGTAGCGAGGGCAGCGTGGTGGAGCGCTATCGACTGGAAGGAGAGGGGCGTTGCCTGGTCACGGGCCGCGCCATCGGCTCCCGCATCGGTGCCGGTACCGCGCGGGTGATCCGCGACGTCTCGGAGATGGCACGGGTGCAGGAGGGAGACGTGCTGGTCACCGACATGACCGATCCCGACTGGGAGCCGATCATGAAACGGGCCGCCGCAATCGTCACCAACCGTGGGGGACGCACCTGCCACGCGGCGATCATCGCTCGTGAGCTGGGGATCCCGGCGGTGGTGGGGTGCGGTGACGCCACGGCGAAGATCGCCGACGGCAAGAAGGTGACCGTCTCCTGTGCCGAGGGGGACGAGGGGCGGGTCTACGACGGTCTGCTCAAGTTCAGCGTCACCCGCACCGAGGCCACCGACCTGCCGGAGCTGCCGGTGAAGATCATGATGAACGTGGGCAATCCTGGCCGCGCCTTCGCCTTCTCGCGCATCCCCAACGAAGGTGTGGGCCTGGCACGGCTGGAGTTCATCATCAACACCACCATCGGCATCCACCCCCGTGCCCTGCTGGAGTACGAGCGCCAGCCGGAGGCGGTCCGCGCCGAGATCGATCGCCGCATCACCGGCTACCCGAGCCCGGTCGACTTCTACGTGGAGAAGCTGGCGGAAGGCATCTCCACCCTCGCCGCCGCCTTCGCCGGCAAGCCGGTGATCGTCCGCATGTCCGACTTCAAGTCCAACGAGTACGCCAACCTGCTGGGCGGGGATCGCTACGAACCGGATGAAGAGAACCCGATGATCGGCTTCCGCGGTGCCTCGCGCTACCTCTCCGAGAGCTTCCGTCCCTGCTTCGAGCTGGAGTGCAAGGCACTCAGGCGGGTACGCGACGACATGGGGTTCACCGACGTCCAGGTGATGATCCCCTTCGTCCGCACCCTCGAGGAGGCGGAAGGGGTGGTGAGGCTGCTGGCAGAGAATGGTCTGCGGCGGGGCGAGAACGGGCTGCGTCTGATCATGATGTGCGAGATCCCCTCCAACGCCCTGCTGGCGGAGCGGTTCCTGGAGCACTTCGACGGCTTCTCCATCGGCTCCAACGACCTCACTCAGCTCACCCTGGGGCTCGACCGCGACTCCTCCCTGGTGGCGGAACGGTTCGACGAGCGCAACCCGGCGGTGAAGGCGCTGCTCTCAATGGCCATCCGGGCCTGCCGGGATCAGGGCAAGTACATCGGCATCTGCGGTCAGGGACCCTCCGACTACCCCGACCTCGCCGCCTGGCTGCTGGAGCAGGGGATCACCTCCATCTCCCTAAACCCCGATACCGTCGTGGAGACCTGGAACGCCCTGGGAAAGATCGGTGGCTGATGGCGATGGCATGAGGCAGCGGCGCACTGTCTACTTCCTCTCCGACCACACCGGCATCACGGTGGAGGCGATGGGGCGCTCCCTGCTGAGCCAGTTTCCGGAGCTGGAGATCGACACCGTTCACTGGCCCTTCATCGACAGGGCGGAGAAGGCGGAGAAGGTGGCCGAGCACATCAACCGTGCGGCCATGGAGTCGGTCGTGCGCCCCATCGTCTTCAGCACCCTGGTCGATCCGGAGGTGAGGGGACGCCTCAAGGGGGTCCGGGCCTGGGTCTTCGACTTCTTCGAGTCCTGTACCGACGGGCTGGCGGAGGAGCTGGGCCTCGCGCACCATCCGGTACGCGGCTGTTCCCACGGGGTGGGGGATCTGCACAGCTACCACGAAAGGATTCACGCGGTGAACTACGCCCTCACCAACGACGATGGTGCCGTCACCCGCAACTATCCCGCTGCCGAGGTGATCCTGATCGGCGTCTCACGCAGCGGCAAGACCCCCACCTGTCTCTTCCTCGGCCTCCAGCACGGCATCCTCGCCGCCAACTGGCCCCTCACCGAGGAGGAGCTGGAGCCGCCACGGCTGCCGGAGCCTCTCGTGCCATGGAAGGGGAAACTCTTCGGTCTCACCATCGATCCCCTTCATCTGCAGCGTATCCGCCAGGAGCGCCGCCCGACCGGCCGCTACAGCTCCCTGGAACAGTGCCGCAACGAAGTGCGGGCGGCGGAGCGTCTGTTCGACGCGGAAGGGATTCCCAGTCTCGATACCACCGCCATGTCCGTGGAAGAGATCGCCACCCGACTGCTGCAGAAGATGTCGCTGGAGAGCCGGATGAAATGAAGCGCCGCGGGGTTCACGATGATCTCGCCTTGTTCATGGAGTTGGTGGAAACCCGCGGACTCCATGAATCCTCGATTCCCGGACAAGCCCGGCCGCCGGGCCGATCGGTGGCCAGACCTGGCCTTTTCCAACGCCGGAAGCCGAAAATGCGATTTCCGGCTTCCTCCCGTTTTCAATGACCTGGCGTCATTGAAAATGCAGCGGTGCATCCATGCGCCGCGGCACAGCCTGCCATGAGAGGGCCGTCGACGATCCGGCCAGGCTCTATCAGGGAAACTCTGAACAATTCATCCCTGAATTGTCAGAGTACGGGAGCCGAAAAACGCGGTTTTCGGCTCCCTTGCAAGATCAATCACCTGCGGTGATTGATCTTTGCGGCACATCCCTGTGCCGCAGGAATCTCTGAATAAATCAGAGATTCCTCAGGAAGTGGGTAGGATTTTCACTGGAATCCCGGAATACGCCGTCTGTATAATCTCCCGGACCCGCCCGCCGCCGGCACGGTGACGCATCGTTCTTGTCAGGATGTCGAAAACGCCCGTCCCTGGGCATTTTCGAGCGGGGAACGGTAAACGCGGTTTCACGTTTCCTGACCTTTCCATGGCGCGTTGTCGTTGAAAACAGCGGCACTCCCGGTACCGCCACAGGGTGTCGAAAAAGGGGGTTTTTCGACACCCTGTTCAAGGATGATCGATTCAGGGACGGAAGAGAAGATGAAACGCCTCGATCCATGCCTGCTTCCCCTCCTTCTGGTAACGATTCTGTCGGGCGTGATCGCCGGTTGCAACACGACCGGTGAAACCCGGCCCGGGGCCGCAAAGACCCAGAAGGGACTGACGGACGCCGAGAAGATCTATGGTCTCTCTCTGCTGTGGATGGAGGCCACCTACAATTTCGCCTTTTTCGACCAGGTTCCCGACCTCGACTGGGACGCCACCTATCGCGCATTCATCCCCAAGGTTCTCGACACCCGCTCCACCCTCGAGTACTACGGCGTACTAGAGCGATTCTATGCCCTGCTCCAGGATGGACACACGGAGGTGGCGCCTCCGGAGAGCCTCTTCTCCCGAATCGACTCGCCGGGAGTCGTACTGGGCGAGTTCGATCAGCGGATCCATGTGGTCCGGGTCCTGGACTCCCTGGTCGACCGCGTCCCCCTCGGCTCGGAAGTGATCGAGGTGGAGGGAATACCCATCCGGCGCCACCTGGAAGAGAAGATCTTCCCTTACGTGGCCAGCTCCACCCGTAACGTTCTCTGGAAGACCGGGGCCCGTCTGGCCCTGAGTGGAGAGCGGGGCGCCACAATCCGCATCACCCTGCGGCTTGCCGATGGACGGGAACGGTCCGTCGAATTGCGCCGCGATGCCTCGTCCGCATCGGGCAGATGGGTCGGCCCCCAGAGCCCGAGGCGCGGGCTGGTGGAGTTCCGCTGGCTGGATGAGGGCATCGCCTGTCTGGCGCTGGGCGGTTTCCATGACGAGAGGGTGGTGACCGAATTCGAGAAACTGCTGCCCGAACTGCAGCGGGCCCGGGGGCTGATACTCGACCTGCGCGAAAACGGTGGCGGCAGCGGCTCCCATGCCATCGCCATCGTCCGTCACCTGACGGACAGGCCGTTCCGGGGTTCCGCGACGCGGATGAGATATCACGTGTCGACATACGCCTCATACGGCGCGTTTGCCGACCGTTTCCCCCAGTTCGAGAAGTTCCGGGAGTTCCATCTGCGGGATGCCTGGATCTCGAACGAGGCACCGACCTACGACCCCGGGGAAGGAGCGAAGCTGAAGATGCCGCTGG
>JALTLT010000181.1 GCA_027001815.1 Gammaproteobacteria bacterium
GGGTTACGTGGGTGGTGTGGGGTTTCGTTCTTGGTGAATTCGGCGGAGATCGCCCTATTTTCGGGGAAGATGGCGTGAGTTGGTCGTGCCCGCAATTGATGGGTGTCCATGAGTGAGGTCTCTCTCGAAAGTGGAGGGATTGGTGCTGGTGATGTGTCCCCGGATCGTGCACGGGCCGCCGGAAGACGCCGTTTTTTCGACAGCCTGAAAGAGGGGGGGGTTGATTCGGGGGGGCGTGGCGCGGCATGCTGCGTGCCATGAAACGCCATTCGGAGATTCGGGTCGCGGTGGTGGGGGCCTCCCCCAAGCCGGAGCGCTATTCCAACCAGGCGGTGCGGCTGCTGGCGGATAAGGGTTTCGCGGTGGTCCCGGTGACTCCCCGGGGGGGCGAGATCGAGGGGTGGCCGGCGGTGCGCTCCCTGGAGGAGATCGAGACGCCGGTGGATACCGTCACCCTCTACGTGGGACCGCAGCGCAGCGGCGGCCTGCTGGAGCCGCTGCGCAGGCTCGCTCCCCGCCGGGTGATCTTCAACCCCGGCACCGAATCGCCGCCGCTGGAGGAGGCGCTGCAGGCGGCGGGGATCGCCGTCGAGCGGGCCTGCACCCTGGTCCTGCTGCGTCTCGGCACCTTTCTCGAGGAGGGGGCGGAGCCCGCCTCTTCCTGATCCGCTGCACGCCTCGAGGGAGAGGTCCCCGCCCCTTCCCTCTGCCTCTCCCTCCGGGACGATCTTCCGATTTTTCCTACAGCCCCAGGCTGCCGGCCCAGAAGGCGTGGCTCCGGTCCAGGAACTCGTCCCACGGCAGATAGTGGGAGCCGTCGCAGGAGAAGGTGAGGCCCACCATGCCGTTGAAGATGTTCAGGGAGCCGGAGCGGAGGTAGAGGGTCTCGTCCATGAAGCGCAGTTCGCGGAAGCCGTCCAGCACCGGCCGGATCTTCTCCGCCGGCACTATCGCGTTCTCCGGGTAGGGGCGCAGAGGGTAGGCGAGACAGATGTCGGGATCGGTGAGCAGGTGGATGTCGAGCAGCCGGTAGCGGAAGGGGTCGTCGATCCACCAGATGATCGCCCGACTGCTGGAGAAGTGGATCCAGGTGTGGAAGACGCCGTGGTCCACCATCAGTTCGTCCATCACCCCCAGCGCCTCGTCGATGTGGCGGTCCATCTCGCTCTCCACCCGGGTCTGGTGAAAGACGGTGCCGCGGATCGCCGGGTCGCCCTTGATCTGGCGCCACTGGGTCGGTTCGTCGTAGAGGGCCATCTCCTGGGTGAGTGGCAGTTGCCGGAGGTCGAAGTCGGCTCCCAGGTAGCCGAGCTGGCGCCCCTGGTCGTCCCTCACCACCTGCATGGCGGTGAGCGAGGGGCGTTTCGCGCGGATACTGATGTAGGCCTCGGAGAGGATGAAATCGGTGCCGGGGTGGAGCTGCTGCATGTAGGGGCGGTGGGAGCGGTCACGGCCGAAGTCCTTCTCCAGCACGCCTTCCGGACCGATGTTGTCGGAGAGCTGGACCCCCCGGTTGTCCAGGGCGTAGAGGAAGCGGACGTCGGGAATGGTGGTGAGCCCCTCCTGGAGCATGGCGTCCATCGCCTGCCGGTCTCCCCAGACGGTGGTAAGGCGACCTGCCAGCGCCTCCAGGGGCTTCCGGATCCGCTGTTCGAGGCTCTTTCGCTGGCGGGCGATCGCCTGCTGGATGGTGGCACTCTCGGGCATGATCGACGAGGGACTCCCTTATGGGTTGTGGTGGTTGCTCATCATAGCAGGCCATCGAAAAACACCGTATTTCGGTTTCCGGCGTTGTAATGGGCCAAGATGGCCTCTCGCAATGTCCTGGCAAGTGGCGGCGGGTGGCGGGTCAACGCGAGGTGCCCCTGGATCAGCCCGGCCGCCCGTCCACTCGCGGGCGGATCAGGATGGGAGCGTAGACCACCACGAAGAGCAGGAAGGCGAGGGTCCAGAGGCCGGCGGCGAGATGGATCCAGGTGGTATAGCGGTCGGCTGCCAGCAGGGGGGCGATCACCCGGCTCAGGGCGGCCAGGTTGATAAGGGCGAAGGCGATGGTGACCACCGGCCCGACACGCATCTGGCGCCCCGTGTGACCGATGGCGACACGGGCCATCATGCCGAGGGTGATCACCGCCATGCCGCCGGCCATCAGGCCGTGCAGGGCGATGAGCCAGGGCAGTCCGAGGGGAGTGGCGAGGGCGGTGAGCAGCAGCCCGGCGACGATCCAGGCGTAGCCGGTGAAGAGTACCCAGAGCAGCGAGACCCGCAGCAGCTTCGGTGTCCACCAGCCGGCCAGGCGGATGGCGTGGATGGCGGCGGTGAGGAGACCGAAGAGGGTGGTGGCGGGGCCGGCGGGGTCCGCCACCTCGACCGCCCCCAGGAGGGCCACCGAAGGGAGGGCGAGGCGCTCGATCCAGGGCCAGGAGCGGGTGGTGGCACCACCGGGCGCGCCGCGCTCGATGAAGAAAGGAATCACCCGCCCGCCCATGGCGATGATGATCGCCAGGATGGTGTAGATGGAGAGGGTGGTCCCGGCCCGGGCAGTCCGGGTGATGTCGAGGGCCTCGAGGTGGATCATCAGGTTGCCGACGGCGAGAAGGAGCAGCAGGAGCGGGAAGAGGTAGTTGTTCTTCTGCCGCTTGCGATGGATCGGCAGGAGGATGGCCAGCGCAAGGAGAGGAGCCGGCAACAGGTCGATGAGGGCGACGAGACCGGCCGGCAGGGGCAGCCACGGGGCGAGGCGGGCCGCCAGCCAGAGCATTGCCAGCCCTGCCAGGGGGGCGCCATTGAGGGTCTGGATGCCGGTCCAGTTGCGTACCGCAGTGAGCAGAAAGCCGGCCAGCACCGCCGTGAGATAGCCGTGCAGCATCTCGTGACCGTGCCAGAGGGAGGGGCCTCCGAAGTGGTCCGGAGGTGCCAGGGCCCCGCTCCAGGCGGCCACCCAGAGGGGGATCAGCACCAGGGCGGAGAGGCCGGCCAGCAGGAAGAAGGGCCGGAAGCCGAGGGCGAAAAGGGCGAATCCGCCGGCCGCGGGGGAAGAGGGCTCTTCGATCTGTGCAGGCATGGTGGAGTTACCGCTGTTATCGATGGTTCCGAGGGAAGGGTCAGACCCGCAGGTACTCCTCCATGGAGGGTTCCTGCGGCTGTCGCCGCTCCTGCATGGCGCGCCCGATCTCCTTCAGCTCGCGGCTGCTCAGCAGATGGCGGGCGAGTTCGAGGAAGTTCTCCTCCTCGTAGGCGAGATGCTCCCGCAGCGCCTCGGCGAACTCCCGTGCCTGCCGCTGAAAGGCTGCGAGGTCCTCGATGGTGCCGGGTTGTCGCAGGGCAGGGGCGAGGCTCTGCCACTGTCGGTCGAGTGCCTGGTGATCCTCCCGCAGGCGATGGATGGTCTCCGCCATCTTCAGGGAGGTGCGTACCAGGCGGGGAAAGAGTTCCCGCTCCTCGTCCAGGTGGTGGAGCGGGGCGGCGGTGGAAAAGTAGGTGTGGACGCTGCGTGCTGCCCGGCGGGCCTCCGCATCCACCCCGCCCTGTTCCGGCAGGTGTTCGGCCAGGCGCTCCAGCAGCCCGGCGTGTTCGCGCATGCGGCCGTGGCAGGCGAGAAGCAGACCCAGGGGGTCGCTGAAGTCGGGGGCGGTTTCCGGAAAGGGGCTGGACATGGCGGTTCTCTCCGTCACTGCAGATACCGGTTAAGCTGATCGAGATCCTCTTCCGAGAGGGTCCCCGCCGCCTGTCGGAGGCTCAGGGTGTTGGTGACGTAGGAGTAGCGCGCCTGGGCGTGGTTGCGGATGGCGGCGAAACGACCCCTCTGGGAGAGTAGCACGTCGACGATGGTACGCGTGCCCACTTCGAAACCCGCCTCGGTGGCCTTGAGAGCACTCTCGCTGGAGACGATGCTCTGCTTGAGGGCCTGGGCCGAGGCGACCGCGGTCAGTACCCCGTAATAGGCGTCGCTCACCTGGCGGCGTACCCCCCGCTCGGTGGAGGCGAGTTGTTCCTTTGCCGCGGTGAGGCTCTGCTCCGCCTTGTCGATGCCGGTGGTGACCTTGCCACCGGTGTACAGGGGGGCAGCCACCTGGAGCTGGATGTAGGAGTTGTAGCGTTCCACGGGGAAGATGCCGCCGAAGTTGGCCTCGCTGTAGCCATGGCCGGCGTTGAAGTCGACGGTGGGATAGCGCCCGGCGCGGGCCATGGAGACCCCGTGGCGGGCCTGCTCCACCGCGAAGCGCGCCGCCTGGAGGGAGAGGTTCTGCTCCAGGGCGGCGGCGATCCAGGCATCCAGCGCCTGCGGGTCGGGGGGGGCGAGGGGCATATCGTCGACCAGGTCGGCCAGGGGGGTGTCGGGGTCGAGGGGGCCGACGATCTCGGCCAGTGCGGCCATGGCGCTCACCACGCCATTCTTCGCGGCGATGAGCTGGGCGGTGGCGTTGTCGTAGGCCGCCTGCGCCTCGTGGACGTCGGTGATGGCGATCATGCCCACCTCGAAACGGCGCTTGGCCTGGTCGAGCTGACGGGAGATGGCGGCCTTGTCCGCCTCCGCATAGCGAAGCTGGGCGGTGGCATCGAGGACGCCGAAGTAGGCGTTGGCGAGGCGCAGGATCAGCGCCTGGCGGGCGGCGGCCAGGTCGGCCGAGGCCTGGCCGATGGTGGCGTCGGCCAGCTTGAGCTGGACCATGTACTCCTGATGCCAGACCGGCTGGGTCAGGGTGAGGTTCCACCCCTTGTCGGTGTAGTAGCTGAGCACGTCGCTGATCTGGTCGTCGAGGCGGTTGCGGGTCATCTGGGCGCTCACTCCAACCTGGGGAAGGAGATTTCCCCGCGCCAGGGGGCGTTCGGCGAGAGCGGCCCGGTATTCCGCCTCGGCGGCCTTGAGGACGGGATCGGACTGCAGGGCGCGCTGGTAGAGCTCCCGCAGATCGGCGGCCTGTGACAGGGGGGCAATCGCAAGGAACAGCAGGAGGGCAAGGAGTGAAGGGGTTTGTTTGTGCATGGTTCCGATGTCCCGTGGATGGTTGCCTGGTTCCGGAGGAGCGCCTCGCCCGGATCTCCGCTCGGTGTCCTCGCGTTGGACTCGGCGGACGGGCGAAGGTTCACGGGTCGCGGGGTGTGCCGCCCCCCCAATCCGCTATGCGATTGCATTATCGCATCTTTTCGCGTGCGGAGCAGTGGCTCGCCGCCGGGAAATTTTCAAAACGGTGGTGGAGGGCCGCCGCGGCGCGGTCTCCGACCGTCCCCGCGACTCCGCCGCCTCCATTTCACGAGGGAGGCGCTTCACACCTCTCCCCACGGTCCCGGCCCTGCCGTGGCCGGCGGCCCACGCGGCGGGAGGGGGGTCAGAGCTGGAAACCGCGCCGGTCCGGGGCGTTGAGCAGCCGGGGCAGGTCGGTCTCGAAGAGATCCTCCTGTGCCCAGTCCTCTTCTCCGTGGCGGGTGATCAGCCGGGCCTCCATGGCCGGTGGCTCGCCCACCACCACGAACATCCGGCCCTCGAGGTTGAGCAGCTCGAGATGACCCCGCTCCAGTTGATGGAGGGAGCCGGTGATGGCGATCACGTCGAAGGTGCCGTCCTCTTCCCACCCCCTGGCGGCATCTCCCGTCCGGTATTCCACGTTGTGGATGCCGAGGGCCTCGAGTCGCGCGGTCGCGCTCTCGGAGAAGTCACCGAAGATATCCACCGTCACCACACTGCCGCCGAGCCGGGCGAGACAGGCGGTGAGATAGCCGGTACCGGTGCCGATCTCCAGGATCCGGTCGGTGGGGGCGATCTCGAGGGTCTGGAGGAGCCGCCCCTCCACCTTGGGGGTCATCATCACCTGGTCGTGGCCGATGGGGATCTCCAGGTCGGCGAAGGCGAGGTTGCGCCAGCGTTCGGGAACGAAACGCTCCCGGGGTACCGAAGCGACCGCGTCCAGCACCCGCTGATCGAGGACGTCCCAGGTACGGAGCTGCTGGGTGATCATGTTGACGCGTGCACGGTCGAAATCGAGCTGTGTCATGGTTCTGATGTCTCGCAGGAGGCGCGGGGCACCGCGCCGGCCGTTTCCGAATGCGCCTGGGAGGTTGCCGAAAAGGCCCATTCATGGGGTTTCTTCACAGGCTGTTGAAAAACACCGTTTTTCGGCAGCCCGTGCCGCGGTGCACGGATGCACCGCCGATTTCAATGACGCCAGGTCGTTGAAAACGTGAGGAAGCCGGAAATCGCATTTTCGGCTTCCGGCGTTGAAAAAGGCCAGGATGGCCTTTTTCAACATCCTGTTAGGGTAAGGCTGCCCATCTCCGAAGGCAAGCGCACCGCTGGTTCGGGCGCGTGGCGTCTTGCAAACCCGAGTGAAATCCTATACTTTTCGAGATTCGCCATCTGGCGCAGCTGGGGGTGTCGGGCCTTGCCCGGCTGAGACAGACCCTTCGAACCTGACCCGGGTCATGCCGGCGTAGGGAAGCTGGTTTCAGGAGTCTGTCGGATTCAGGGTGAACCTGCTGCGGTGGCGGGACATGGTCCGGTCCCCCGCCCGCTTCGCTACGATCCCTGGGAATCCGACGACGCCGGGTGGCCTCCGCGAACGTCTGTCCCTCCCACTGCACCAAGCTGATACCATAGGCCTTCCGGGCATCGTCCACCGGCCCCCTCGGGGCTCTCTCCCATGGAGACGGTGAGAGCCGGTGCCCCCGATTTCACGGCCGTGGCCGGGGGTGCCGTCCGGCACCCTTCCGAACCGCGGCCCGCAGCGGCGGCCCGTGTGCCGCCGAAGGATCCGTACCATGAGTGCCATTCCCGAGGAATTCGTCAACCGGACCGCCCGACTCTCCGAAGAGGCGACCCGGCCCTTTCCGAACTCCCGCAAGATCTACGTTCAGGGTTCGCGTCCCGATCTGAAGGTGGGGATGCGGGAGGTGACCCAGTCGCCCACCCCGGCCAGTTTCGGTGAGGAGGAGAACCCGCCGATCCCGGTCTACGACACCTCCGGCCCCTACACCGATCCGGAGGCCTCCATCGACCTGATGAAGGGGCTGCCCGCCCTGCGCGAGCGTTGGATCGAGGAGCGGGGCGATACCGAGCAGCTTGGCGGCCCTACCTCGGAGTACGGGCGGGCCCGGCAGGAGGACCCGGAGCTGGCCCATCTCCGCTTCGCCCATCTGCGTCGGCCGCGGCGGGCGAAGGGGGGTGCCAATGTCACCCAGATGCACTACGCCCGGCGGGGGATCGTCACGCCGGAGATGGAGTATGTGGCGATCCGCGAGAATCTTCGCCTCGACGCCCTGCGCGAGGACCCCCGTTACGCCCGCCTGCTGCAGCAGCATCCGGGGCAGCCCATGGGGGCCGACATCCCCGAGCGGATTACACCGGAGTTCGTCCGCCAGGAGGTGGCCGCCGGGCGGGCCATCATCCCCTGCAACATCAACCACCCGGAGCTGGAGCCGATGATCATCGGCCGCAACTTCCTGGTGAAGATCAACACCAACATCGGCAACTCGGCGGTCAGCTCCTCCATCACCGAGGAGGTGGAGAAGATGGTCTGGTCGGTACGCTGGGGCGGCGACACGCTGATGGATCTCTCCACCGGCAAGAACATCCACGAGACCCGCGAGTGGATCCTGCGCAACAGCCCGGTGCCGATCGGCACGGTGCCCATCTACCAGGCCCTGGAGAAGGTGGACGGCAAGGCGGAGGAGCTCACCTGGGAGATCATGCGCGACACCCTCATCGAGCAGGCGGAGCAGGGGGTCGACTACTTCACCATCCACGCCGGGGTGCGGCTCGCCTATGTGCCGCTCACCGCGGAACGGCTCACCGGCATCGTCTCCCGGGGTGGCTCGATCATGGCCAAGTGGTGCCTGGCCCATCACCGGGAGAACTTCCTCTACACCCACTTCGAGGAGATCTGCGAGATCATGAAGGCCTACGACGTGGCCTTCTCCCTCGGCGACGGCCTGCGTCCAGGCTGTCTGGCGGACGCCAACGACGCCGCCCAGTTCGGCGAGCTGGAGACCCTCGGCGAGCTGACCCGGATCGCCTGGGAGCACGACGTGCAGGTGATGATCGAGGGGCCGGGCCATGTGCCGCTGCAGATGATCAGGGAGAACATGGACAAGGAGCTGCGTGACTGTCTGGAGGCGCCCTTCTACACCCTGGGACCGCTGGTCACCGACATCGCGCCGGCCTACGACCACATCACTTCGGCGATCGGCGCCGCCAACATCGGCTGGTACGGCACCGCCATGCTCTGCTATGTCACCCCCAAGGAGCACCTGGGGCTGCCCAACAAGCAGGACGTGCGTGACGGCATCGTCACCTACAAGATCGCCGCCCATGCCGCCGATCTGGCCAAGGGCCATCCGGGCGCCCAGCTCCGTGACAACGCGCTCTCCAAGGCGCGTTTCGAGTTCCGCTGGGAGGATCAGTTCAATCTCGGTCTCGATCCGGAGAAGGCGCGCGAGTTCCACGACGAGACCCTGCCCAAGGACTCGGCCAAGGTGGCCCACTTCTGCTCCATGTGCGGCCCCCACTTCTGCTCCATGAAGATCACCCAGGACGTGCGCGAGTACGCCGCCCGCAAGGGGCTAGACGAGCGCGAGGCGCTGGAGCGGGGGATGGAGGAGAAGGCGGTGGAGTTCGTCCGCCAGGGGGCGGAGATCTACCGCCGGAGCTGACAGGCCGTCGGGTTCTGGTGCTTTCCGCGGGGCAGAGTGACCTTCCGCTTGAAGTCGGACAGGCTGCTGGCCTCATTGAAAACGGCGGAGCATCCCCGCACCGCGGCACAGGCTGCCGAAAAACGGTGTTTTTCAACAGCCTGTTAAGAGCCTGCCGGGGCCCCGGGCTCACGCCGGGGTTGGCCGCCGGTGCGGCAGAAAGAAAAGCGGGCATGCCGGCGAGCCAGTCCGGCATGCCCGTGGCCCGGCTCCTTCGGGCCCAGGAGGGATCGATGCGTCAGTCGTCGTGTTCCGAACCGATCTTGAGCTCCACCTTGTCGGCGATGCCGTCGTTGCCGTCGCCGCCCACGTCGTCCTCGATCTCCACCATGTCGCCCGCCTGGGCGGTGGTGAAGAAGGTGGTCTGGTCCATGCCGTCGAAGTCGGTGGAGGCGCTGGTCTCGAAGGTGACTCCCATGACGGTGATGGTGAAGAGGGTCGAGTCGAGGCTGTCGATGGGGGCCTCCACCTTCACCTTCTCCGCCTCGTCGCCGGACTCCCGCTTGAGATGGGTGGCACGCAGGTCGCCGTTGTCGTCGACCATCACCTTCACTTCGACCCAGTCGCCCGGCTGAAGGGCAGCGAGGATGTCGTCGTAGTAGTAGTAGGCGTCGTCCACCTCGTTCTCGAGCAGGGTCTGTTCGTCGACGATGACGGTGACCGAGCCGCTGCCGGGGATCACGCTCAGGGTGACGGTGCCGGCGGTGGCGTCCACCGACTCGACGAAGGCCTCGATCTCGCTGCTGGCGTCACGCCCCTCCACCTTGGTCGCCTTGAGCACGCCGTTCTCCAGGTAGCCCTCCACCTCGACGCGGATGCCGTCGGCGAGGGAGGTCTCGAGGCTGGCCGGCTCGAAGCGGGCGCCGCTGGCGTCCACCTGCTGGCCGTTGACGGTGAAATCGGCGTTGCTCACGTAGCCGCTGACGATCCCCTCCAGGGAGAGGTCGTCGCCGTCGGAGACGCCCGGGATGCCCTCGTCCTCGGCCTCCACCTTGTTGGCGGTGACGGTATTGGTATCGGCGTCGTAGTCGCCCTTCACCTCCACGTAGATGCCGTCGCTGATCTCGTTGAGATCGTCGAGGCGGGTGTTGTCGGTCACCTGGACGGTGATGCCGTTGATGTCGAAGGTCCGGGCGGTGGCGTCCCAGTTGGCCACGTAGCCCTTGATCTCCACCTCACCCGCTTCGACGTCTTCGGAGAACGGATCCTTCTTCTCCACCCGGGTGGCCGAGAGGTTGCCGTCGGCGTCCCAGTAGCCGCTCACCTCGACGATATCGCCAACGGCAAGGGTGTCGAAGGCGAAACCGGGGTCGGAGTTGTCCTCGCTCTCGAAAATGGTGATACCGCTCTCCGCCACCACGGTGGTACCGAGAACGGTGAAGGTGGCGGTGGTGCCGTTGGCGTCGTAGAGCAGATTGTCCAGCGGACCCTGTACCTCGCCGTCGTAGACGACGCTGTCCGCGGTGGCGGTGACACCGTCGGCGTTGAGGGTGCCGGTGACTGTCACCACCATGCCGAGCCGCAGATCCTGATCGGTGGCGACCGCGTCGTCCACGGAGACGCTGGCGCTGTTGACGTCGAAGCGGATGCCGTTCACATAGATGCTGCCGAAGCCGGTGATGGTTCCGGTGGCGGCGATGCCGGTGCCGTCGATCCCGGCCACGTCACTCCCCCCACCACAGGAAGCCACCAGGACGGCGGCCAGCGTGGTGGTGGCAATCTGTGCTGGAAGCGAGTGTTTCATCGTTCTCTCTCCTCATTTTCGAAATAGAAGATGCCCAGGCCTACGGACATCCGTGGATCCTCCTCTCCCTCCGGGGCGCCGTTCTCGCCCTCGTGCTCGATCAGCCATTGGTCGAGCTCCTCGAGAAGCGCCTGGGAGCGCCGGGCCGCCAGGGCGCGAAAGCGGGGTACCTCACTGGCCGGGAGGCGGTCGTTGGAGACGCGGCGCTGGAAGAAGGGTTCCTTGTCGCGCTCCGGATCGAGATTGTGATCGATGGTCGAGAGCAGTTCCGAGACGTGGCTCCCGAAGATGCGAATCTTGTCCAGCGGATCGTTGCTGGGGATGTAGGCGTGCTGACGCAGCCGCAGCAGCCCCTCGCTCGTCTGCTCGACGATGTGGACCCGCAGCAGTTCGGCGAGCATCGCCTTGGTGGGGATGTCACCGCTGTAGCTCTTCACCAGGGCGCTGAAGGAGTTCTCCTCGCCGTCCACCGCCAGCTCTCTCGGTTCACCGGTGGTGTCGAGGAAACGGGGGTCGCTGAGCCAGCCGCTGATCACCCGCATGGCGCGGTTGTAGCGGGGGCGGGTCTCCGGCTCGTCCGGATTCTCCCGCTGCAGGAGGCGGCTCACCTCCTTGCGGGTCAGACCGGTGAGCACCGAGACCCGTGAGATGGTCTGCTTGCGGCCGGGGATGCCGAATTCACGGTAGGCCACGTCCACATAGGCCTGCTTGGCGAGGTCGACAAAGGCGTCGTGGGTCACGCCGTTGCGAAGCAGGATGCGTACCAGCGGACGCATCAAGGTGAGCAGGGCCTTGTTGAGCGCTTGATGGAGAGGGTGGTTCATAATGTGGGAAATTAATCCCAATAATACATTTTGTCAAGAGTGGCGGGGGCAGTTTTTTGAGACCTGTGCCACACCTCGGTATACTTGCCCGCTCGATTTTTCGGGGCCGGGAGCCCTCCCGCACTCGGGAGCGAGGGCCGGTACGCCTTCACCTGCCGCTCGTCGCAAACCGGGGAGGTCTCCGGGGGTTGCCGACTTCTCGTCGGGGCTCCGGGCTACTCCAACCTTTGCAATACGAGGGGAAGTGCAAGTGACTCATTCCATGAAGAAGTATGGCACGGCCGGCCTGGTTCTGGCGCTCCTGGCGGGCGGCAGTGTGGCCGTGGCCCAGCAGGACGAGATGGTCCGGGCGGCCATCGAGGCGCAGATCCGCCCGGTGGGACAGGTGAACATCGCCGGCGCCGCGCCGGCCGTGGCGGCCGCACCCAAGGCGGCCATGTCCGGTGCCGATGTGGTCAAGGCCACCTGCGGCGCCTGTCACCTGACCGGGGCCATCAATGCACCCAAGATCGGTGAGAAGGGGGCGTGGGAGCCGCGTCTGCAGACGGCCGGGGGGATCGACGGGCTGGTGGCCAGCGCCATCAAGGGCAAGGGCGCCATGCCTCCCCGTGGCGGTGGCAACTACAGCGACGAGGAGATCCGCGCCGCCATCGAGAAGATGCTCGCCGATTCCGGCCTCTGACAGGATGTTGAAAAAGGCCGTCCTGGCCTTTTTCCACGCCGGAAGCCGAAAATGCGATTTCCGGCTTCCTCACGTTTTCAATGAGACTGGCAGCCTGTCGGCCTTTGACGGGCCATCAGGTTCTGGTGCATTCCGCGGGGCCCCGACAGGCGGGAGGGTTCGCGAAACGGACAAAAAGAAGCCCCGGTCCGTCTCTGGGGGGATGAAGGAACCGGGGCCAAGTACCCGGCTTGGGGGGGCCGGGACCACTCAGGGAGGAATAGTGGATTTTGCGGAATCCTGATCCGGATTGACGGGACGGGCCCGCCGGCCGGTAAAGGGGGGAGTGGCCGGCGGACCCTCCATGTCCCGGAATCGATCGAAGGATTCCCGGGCCCTGTCGGGCCGTTGCAGTAGTTGAGACTGGTGGGCAGGGGAAAAGTTCCCGTCCCCCGGCAGGCAGCCTGTCGGACCTCTGTCGATGCCGGTCGGGAGGGGGTCAGTGGGCCTCGTCCCAGTTGTCACCCACACCGATCTCCGCCACCAGGGGCACCTTCAGCTCCGCCGCTCCCTCCATACGCTCACGGATGGCATCGCCGAGTCTCCGCTCCTCTCCCTGCTTCACCTCGAACACGAGTTCGTCGTGCACCTGCATGATCATGCGCAGAGGCGGGCTCTTCTCCTCGATCCAGTGGTGGACCGCCAGCATGGCCCGCTTGATGATATCGGCGGCGGTGCCCTGCATGGGGGCGTTGATGGCGGTGCGCTCGGCGTACTGCCGGCGCTGGGCGTTGCGTGAGTTGATCTCGGGCAGGTAGAGTCGGCGGCCGAACACCGTCTCCACGTACCCCTGCTCGCGGGCCTGCTCGCGGGTGCGGTCCATGAAGGCCCGGACGCCGGGGTAGCGCTCGAAGTAGAGGTCCACATAGCGCTGGGCGGAGGCGCGGTCGATGCCGAGCTGGCGGGCCAGGCCAAAGGCGGACATGCCGTAGATGAGGCCGAAATTGATCGCCTTGGCGGAGCGTCGCTGATCGTCCGATACCTGCTCTTCGGGGAGACCGAACACCTCGGCGGCGGTGGCGCGATGAATGTCGCGTCCCTCGGCGAAGGCCCGCAGCAGCCCCTCGTCGCCGGAGAGATGGGCCATGATGCGCAGCTCGATCTGGGAGTAGTCGGCGGCGAGGATACGCCATCCTTCCGGGGCGACAAAGGCCTGGCGGATGCGCCGTCCCTCCGGTGTGCGCACCGGGATGTTCTGCAGATTGGGGTCGGAGGAGGAGAGCCGGCCGGTGGCGGCCACCGCCTGGTGGTAGGAGGTGTGGACCCGGCCGGTCCGTGGGTTGATCTGCTGCGGAAGCCGGTCCGTGTAGGTGGACTTGAGTTTGGCCAGGGAGCGATGCTCGAGGATCTTGCGCGGCAGGGGGTAGTCGGCGGCCAGGCTCTCCAGGACCTCCTCGGCGGTGGAGGGCTGCCCCTTGGGGGTCTTCTTCAGCACCGGCAGCTTCAGCTCCTCGAACAGCACCTGCTGGATCTGCTTGGGGGAGCCGAGGTTGAAGGGGTGGCCGGCCAGTTCGTGAGCCTCCCGCTCGATCTCCGCCAGGCGGTGGCTCAGCTCCCCGCTCTGGCGCTCCAGCATCGCCCGATCCACCAGCACGCCGGTACGCTCCATGGCGGAGAGTACCGGTACCAGAGGCACCTCCAGCTCCCGGTAGAGTCGGGCGAGGGGCGGGATCTCCTCCAGTCTCGGCCAGAGGGTCTGGTGAAGCCGCAGGGTGATGTCGGCGTCCTCGGCGGCGTAGGGGGTGGCCTGCTCCAGGGCCACCTGGTTGAAGGGGATCTGTTTCGCCCCCTTGCCTGCCACCTCTTCGTAGTGGGTAGTGCGGATTCCCAGGTACTTGAGGGCCAGGGAGTCCATGTCGTGGCGGCTGGCCGTGGAGTCGAGCACATAGGACTCGAGCATGGAGTCGTGGGCGATGCCGGCCAGGCGGATGCCGTGGTTGGCCAGCACGTTCATGTCGTACTTGATGTGATGGCCCAGCTTGGGGCGCCGGGGGTCCTCGAGGAGGGGGCGGATCTGCTCCAGCACCGTCTCACGGTCGAGCTGCTCGGGCCCATCGGGGCCGTCGTGGGCCAGGGGCAGGTAGGCGGCGTGGCCCGCCTCCACGGCGAAGGAGAGGCCGACGATCTCCGCCTCCATGTAGTCGAGGCTGGTGGTCTCGGTGTCGAAGGCGAACAGTTCCGCACGCTCCAGGCGCTCCAGCCACTGTTCCAGCGCCTCGCGGCCCTGGATCGCCTCGTAGAGCGGGGCGTCGTTCTCCTCCCCGCCGGCACCGCTCTCCTCCCGCTGTTCCAGCAGCTCCGCCAGCCAGGAGCGGAACTCCAGTTCACGGAACCAGCGGTGCAGGGCCTGGCGATCCGGCTCTCTCCGTTTCAGCCGGTGGATGTCCAGCTCCAGGGGGACATCGCGACGGATGGTGGCCAGCTCGCGGGAGAGGGGAAGCCGGTCGAGGAAGTTGCGCAGGTTCTCGCCCACCTTGCCCTTGATCTCGTCGGCGTGCCGGATGATCTCGTCGAGCGAACCGTACCGGGTGAGCCACTTGACCGCGGTCTTCGGCCCCACTTTTGGGACGCCGGGGATGTTGTCGGAGGTGTCGCCGATCAGGGCCAGATAGTCGACGATGCGCTCCGGTGGCACGTGGAACTTCTCCTCCACCCCCTGGCGGTCGAGGGTGGTCTCGGTCATGGTGTTGACCAGGGTGACGTGGTCGCTCACGAGCTGCGCCATGTCCTTGTCGCCGGTGGAGATCACCACCGGGATCCCCTCCCGGGTCGCCTGTTCGGCCAGGGTGCCGATCACGTCGTCCGCTTCCACCCCCTCGATCTGCAGCAGTGGCAGACCCATCGCCTCGATGATCTCGAGGATCGGTTCCACCTGACGCGACAGCTCTTCGGGCATGGGAGGGCGGTTGGCCTTGTACTGGTCGTAGAGTTCGTCGCGGAAGGTCTTGCCCCTGGCGTCGAAGACCACCGCCATCTCTTCCGGGTCGTACTCCTTGAGGAGGCGGCGGATCATGTTGATCACGCCGTAGATGGCGCCGGTCGGCTCTCCCTTCGAGTTGGTCAGGGAGGGGAGGGCGTGGAAGGCGCGGTAGAGGTAGGAGGAGCCGTCCACCAGGATCAGCGGCTTGGGGGGTCTCTTCGACATCGTCAGTGGGTCCTCGGAATTGCCGGGTTGGGGGTTCCCCGCTACACTGGAACGGGAGCCTCTCCGGAGCTCCCGTATCCTATCACCAACCCCCTGCAGGTGCGCATCCCCTCATGGCGAAGAAGAGCAAGCACGGAATGAGTCCGGTCAACGACGCCATGTTGACCCGCGAGTCGTGGAAGATCTTCCAGATCATGGCGGAGTTTGTGGAGGGGTTCGAGCGGCTCTCCCAGATCAGCCCCTCGGTCTCCATCTTCGGTTCGGCCCGGACGGCCGGGGAGCACCCCGACTACCGGCTCGCCTGCGACATCTCGCGAGCCCTCTCGGACGCCGGTTTCTCGGTGGTGAGCGGCGGCGGGCCGGGGATCATGGAGGCGGCCAACCGGGGGGCCTGGGAAGGCAAGAGCCCGAGCGTGGGGCTCAACATCCAGCTCCCCCACGAGCAGCTCGGCAACCCCTACCAGGACATCTCCCTCTCCTTCCGCCACTTCTTCTCGCGCAAGGTGATGTTCGTCAAGTACGCCTCTGCCTACGTGGTGCTGCCGGGCGGCTTCGGGACCCTCGACGAACTGGCGGAGATCCTCACCCTGGTGCAGACCGGCAAGACGCGGCGGATCCCCATCATCCTGGTCAACCGGGGCTTCTGGGAGGGGCTGGTGGGATGGTTCCGCGATACCCTGGTGGAGCGGGCGATGATCGCTCCCGACGACATGGAGCTGTTCTGCATCTGCGACTCGGCGGACGAGGTGCTGGAGGCGATCTTCAAGCACTACGAGAGCCGCGATTTCACCCCCTCGCAGGAGGAGCAGGAGATCCTGCTCGAACTGTGACCCCACGACCCCTGGTGCCGAAGATGACCAAGTTCTCCCTGCCGATCCTTTCCCTTCTCGCCCTCACCCTGCTGGCGTCGCCCGTCGGCGCCGAACAGCCACCCGCAGACCAGGGAGTTCCGCCCGCGGTGGACGACCGGGATGCAGAGGTGACCATCATCCGCCAGAAGGAGCGGGTGATCGAGGAGTACCGGATCAACGGCGTGCTCTACAAGGTGAAGATCACGCCCGTGGTGGGCAAGCCCTACTACATCTTCTTCCCGGAAGGGCCGCCGTCCGATCTCGGTGGACCCAATCCCGCCTACTGGAAGCTCTTCGAGTGGTGACGGCCGCTCATCCCTCCTCGATCCTCTCGAGGGGGGGGAACCTCTCCGCCTCCCGGCGGATCCATTCCACCGCCGCCTGACGGCGGTCGAGGAGCCGTCCCTCGCGGAGCGCCACCCGTCGCCGGTAGGCCTCGATGTGGCAGAGCTGCTCCACCATCCGCAGCCGGAAGAGATCGTTGCCCTTGCAGAACTGCAGCCCTACCCGCCAGGCGCCGTCCTTGAGGCGGCGGCACCAGCAGACCCGTGCCCGGGCGTGAAACGCCGGCTCGCCCACCGGAATGATCACCTCCACCTCGCTGCCGCGGGGCAGTGGCTGGGGGGAGAGGGCCGCGAGGCCGCCGAGGCTCACGTCCTCCATGCGCGGGGTGGCGGGTGAGGCGAGCGGGGAGAGCTGGATCGGGATCGCCGTCGGGTGACGGATGAAGCAGCGGCGAAGGGGGTGAGGGGACGCGGACATGGTGTTGACCTCCCGGAGGTCGGTGTGTCAGGGGGATGTCACGTCTGGTTCCGATGCATGAAGGGTGCCAGCGGCTCCTCCGGCAGGATGCCGAAAACCGCGTTTTTCGGCTTCCGGCGTTGAAAAAGGCCAGGACGGCCTTTTTCAACATCCTGCTGAATCAGGGATTCCTCAACAGGCTTTCAGGAGCAGGCGCTGAAACTCCTCCGCCGGCATGGGGTGGTGGAAGAGATAGCCCTGGTACTGATGGCAGCCGCAACGCTGCAGGATCTCCAGCTGTTCTTCCGTCTCCACCCCCTCCGCCACCACCTGCAGGTGGAGATGGCGGGCCATGCCGATGATGGTCTCGATGATGCGCAGATCGTTGGGGTCGACGGCGATGTCGCGGACGAAGGAGCGATCGATCTTGAGGGTGTCGAGGGACAGTTTCTTGAGGTAGCCGAGCGAGGAGTAGCCGGTGCCGAAGTCGTCGATGGAGAAGCGGACCCCCTCGGCTCGCAGTTGTTCGATGCGGGCCGAGGCCTCCTCCGGCTCGTGGAGGAACAGGCTCTCGGTGAGTTCGATCTCGAGCCGTTCCGGAGGGAGTCGGTTCTCCCTCAGGGCGCCCAGCACCAGCATGACGAAGTCGGGGTGACGGAACTGGACCATGCTGACGTTGACCGAGAGGGTCCCCGGTTCCAGCCCCTCCTCCACGAAGCGGGCGAAGTGATTCACCGATTCCCGCAGCATGATCTCGCCCAGGGTGAGGATCAGGCCGCTCTCCTCCGCCAGGGGGATGAAGTCGGCGGGCGGGATCACGCCCTGCCTGGCGTGGTGCCAGCGGGCCAGCGCCTCGGCCCCGAGCAGGCGCCCCTCCTCGTCCATCCGGGGCTGGAACCAGGGATGGATCTCACCCTGGGAGATGGCCCGGCGCAGGGCATTCTGCAGCCTCAACCGCTGTTCCGCCGCCCGCTGCATGGAAGGGAGGAAGAAGCTGAAACTGCCGCGGCCCGACTCCTTCGACTTGTACATGGCGGTATCCGCCTGCTTGAGCACCTCGTCGGGATCGCTGTGGGAGGGGGAGAAGATGGCGATGCCGATGCTCGATCCCACTTGCAGTTCGTGATCGCCGATCAGCAGTGGCTGGGCGATCACCCGCTGGATCTTCTCGGCGGTCGCCTGGGCGTGGATCGCCGCCTCCTCCTCGCTCTGTCCGAGTTCACCCAGGATCAGTACGAACTCGTCGCCGCCGAGGCGGGCGGCCACATCCTCCTTGCGGACGGAGTCGGTGAGACGCTGCGCGATGTGTACCAGCAGGGCGTCGCCGACCGGGTGGCC
>JALTLT010000182.1 GCA_027001815.1 Gammaproteobacteria bacterium
GTCGCCATCAACCCCAACGACGCCAGCCAGTACCCGGAGGACTCGGTGGAGAACATGAGGCGGGTGGCGCAGGAGTTCGACTTCCCGTTTCCCTATCTGGTGGACGAGACCCAGGAGGTGGCGCGGGCCTTTGGGGCGGTCTGTACACCCGACTTCTTTGGTTACAACAAGGACCTGGAACTGCAGTACCGGGGCCGGCTCGACGCCTCGCGCAAGGAGACCGCACCTCCCGACGTGCGTCGCGATCTCTTCGAGGCGATGAAGCAGGTGGCGCTCACCGGTCGCGGTCCCGAAGAGCAGATTCCCAGCATCGGTTGTTCCATCAAGTGGAAGGACGAGGGCGTAATATAATTATTAACTAATGCATTCAAGAGGTTGGAAGGGGTTTTTTGACTGTTTTTCGAGCCCGCGCAGGGAGTTGGGTGGCCCCCTCCGACCGCCTCCACTTGCCCGGGGTGGCCAAGTAGGGGAGAATATCGGCCTTTTCATGGTCTCGTCCGGAGGGCCGGGAGAACGGTCGGCGGCGGGTCGGGTGGCGCCGTCGCCGGTCCTGCGACGCAACGGACGTGGGGAAGAGATCCGGGGGGAGAGTCCTGTCACTGGCCCGGCCGCGGGGTTCCTGCGGGGTCGGGCCTGCAGTCGCACCGAGTCAGGCCGCGGAAGGTGGGCGCGGTCTCCGTCTCGCCCTGCCAACGTCTCCGGTCGGATCAGGGCGCTTGCGGATCTTCCGTGATGCGTTCCCGAGAAAGATTCTTGCGTGGCGACCGCCCTGCGGGGGCGGCGCGCCGCACCGGTTTCCGCAATTTTGCGCCTATTGAGAGAGAACAGGAGGACATCATGCCCTCACGCAGAGAGCTAGCCAATGCAATCCGAGCCCTGAGCATGGACGCGGTCCAGAAGGCCAAATCGGGCCATCCCGGCGCGCCGATGGGGATGGCGGATATCGCCGAGGTGCTGTGGAACGACTTCCTCAAGCACAACCCCTCCAACCCGTCCTGGTACGATCGCGACCGTTTCGTGCTCTCCAACGGCCACGGCTCCATGCTCATCTATTCCCTGCTCCATCTCACCGGTTACGACCTGAGCATGGACGACATCAAGAATTTCCGCCAGCTCCACTCCAAGACCCCCGGTCATCCCGAGTACGGTTACACTCCTGGTGTCGAGACCACCACCGGCCCTCTCGGCCAGGGCATCACCAACGCCGTCGGCATGGCCCTGGCGGAGCGTACCCTCGCCGGCCAGTTCAACCGCGAGGGTCACAAGATCGTCGACCACTACACCTATGTCTTCCTCGGTGACGGCTGCATGATGGAGGGCATCTCCCACGAGGCGTGCTCCCTGGCCGGTACCTGGGGGCTGGGCAAGCTGGTCGCCTTCTGGGACGACAACGGAATCTCCATCGACGGTCACATCGAGGGGTGGTTCACCGACGACACGCCCAAGCGCTTCGAGGCCTATGGCTGGCACGTGATCCGCGACGTGGACGGTCATGACGCCGAGGCGATCGCCCAGGCGATCCGCGAGGCCCACGCGGTCAACGACAAGCCCACCCTGATCTGCTGCAAGACGGTGATCGGCTACGGCGCGCCCAATCTCTGCGGCAGCCACGACTGCCACGGCGCCCCGCTGGGCGAGGACGAGATCAAGGCCACCCGCGAGAATCTGGGCTGGAACCATGCCCCCTTCGAGATCCCCGACGAGATCTACGCCGGCTGGGACGCTCGCGAGAAGGGCGCGAAGGCGGAGGGTGACTGGAACGAGAAGTTCGCCGCCTACAAGGCCGCCTACCCCGAGCTGGCGGAGGAGTTCGAGCGCCGCATGAAGGGTGAGCTGCCCGGTGGCTGGGAGGAGATCGCCGCCGCCTTTGTGCGCGAGGTGGCGGAAAAGGCGGAGAGTCCCGCCACCCGCAAGGCCTCGCAGAACACCATCACCGCCTACGCCAAGGCGCTGCCGGAGTTCCTCGGCGGTTCGGCCGACCTCACCCCCTCCAACCTCACCAACTGGCCCGAGGCGAAGACCATCGGCCGCACCGTGGCCGATGGCAACTACATCTCCTACGGGGTGCGCGAGTTCGGCATGTCGGCGATCATGAACGGCGTCGCCCTGCATGGCGGGTTCATTCCCTTCGGCGGCACCTTCCTGATGTTCTCCGAGTACGCCCGCAACGCCCTGCGCATGGCGGCGCTGATGAAGGTCCGCTCCATCTTCGTCTACACCCACGACTCCATCGGTCTGGGCGAGGACGGCCCCACCCACCAGCCCATCGAGCAGATCGCCACCCTCCGTCTGGTGCCCAACATGTCCCTGTGGCGTCCCTGCGACGCGGTGGAGACGGCGGTCGCCTGGAAGGCGGCCATCGAGCGCAAGGGCGGTCCCACCTGCCTGATCTTCTCCCGCCAGAACCTGCCGCACCAGCCGCGCAGCGAGGCGCAGATCGCCGACATCGCCCGTGGTGGCTACGTGCTGAAGGATTGCGACGGCACCCCCGACGCCATCATCCTCGCCACCGGCTCCGAGGTGGCGCTGGCGGTGGGCGCCGCCGACGAGCTGGCGGCGAAGGGCAGGAAGGTGCGAGTGGTCTCCATGCCCTCCGTGGACACCTTCGAGGCCCAGGACGACGCCTGGCGCGCCTCGGTGCTGCCCGCCGGCGTGCCCACCGTGGCGGTGGAGGCCGGTGTCACCGACGTCTGGTACAAGTACGCCCGGAAGGTGATCGGCATCAACCGCTTCGGCGAGTCCGCGCCGGCCGGCGAGCTGTTCAAGCACTTCGGTTTCACCGTGGAGAACGTGGTGGCCGCCGTCGAGGATGTGCTCTGACGGACTTCCGCAACCCGGCCCCGGGGGGTCTCCCCGGGGCCCGTATGACATCCAGAGAAGAGGATCTGAACGATGACTATCAAAGTCGGTATCAATGGCTTCGGCCGCATCGGCCGCATGGTGTTCCGCGCGGTCGCCAAGGACTTCAGTGACGACATCGAGGTGGTCGCCATCAACGACCTGCTCGACCCCGACTACCTGGCCTACATGCTCAAGTACGACTCGGTCCACGGCCGCTTCGACGGCGACATCTCCGTGGACGGCGACAACCTGGTGGTCAACGGCAAGACCATCCGCCTGACCGCCGAGCGTGATCCTGCCAACCTGGCCTGGGGCGACGTGGGTGCCGATCTGGTCATCGAGTCCACCGGCCTCTTCCTCACCGGGGAGACCTGCCAGAAGCACATCGACGCCGGCGCACCCAGGGTGGTGCAGAGCGCTCCCTCCAAGGACGCCACCCCCATGTTCGTCTATGGCGTCAACCACGAGACCTACGACGGCCAGAAGATCATCTCCGCCGCCTCCTGCACCACCAACTGCCTGGCGCCGGTGGCCAAGGTGCTCAACGACAAGTGGGGCATCAAGCGCGGCCTGATGTCCACCGTGCACGCCGCCACCGCCACCCAGAAGACGGTCGACGGCCCCTCCATGAAGGACTGGCGCGGCGGCCGCGGCATCCTGGAGAACATCATCCCCTCCTCCACCGGTGCCGCCAAGGCGGTGGGCAAGGTGCTGCCCGAGCTCAACGGCAAGCTGACCGGAATGGCCTTCCGCGTCCCCACCTCCGACGTCTCGGTGGTCGACCTGACCGTGGAACTCAACAGCGGTGCCAGCTACGACGACATCTGCGCCGCCATGAAGGCCGCCTCCGAGTCCGGCTCCCTGGCGGGCGTGCTGGGCTACACCGACGAGAAGGTGGTCTCCACCGACTTCCGCGGCTGCGCCCAGCCCTCCATCTTCGACGCCGGTGCCGGCATTCAGCTCGACGACACCTTCGTCAAGGTGGTCTCCTGGTACGACAACGAGTACGGCTACACCTGCAACATGCTGCGCCTGGTGCGCCACGTGGCTGGCTGATCCGTTCTCACCGGCGGGCGCGGGGGACGGCTCCCCCGCGCCCCGTCGGTTCAGGCATCTCCCGGTGCCGGCCGTCGAGAGCCATTGGCCAAGCGAGCACCGTTCGGCCAATCGTTTTCGAACCTTTCACGTCTACTGATTCTCGATCTTCAAGGAGCCGATCATGTCCGTGATCAAACTGACCGACCTCGATCTCGCCGGCAAGCGCGTCCTCATCCGTCAGGATCTCAACGTTCCCGTCAAGGATGGCAAGGTGACCAGCGACAAGCGCATCCGCGCCAGTCTGCCCACCATCGAGCTGGCCATGAAGGCCGGTGCCCGGGTGATGCTCATGTCCCACCTGGGCCGCCCCACCGAGGGCGAGTACGACGAGCAGTTCTCCCTCAAGCCGGTGGCCGACCATCTCGGCTCCCTGCTGGGCAAGGAGGTACGGCTGATCCGCGAGTATCTGGAGACGGCGCCCGAGGTGGGTGAGGGCGAGGTGGTGATCCTCGAGAACGTCCGCTTCAACAAGGGCGAGAAGAAGAACGACGACGATCTGGCCAAGCGCTACGCGGCGCTCTGTGACATCTTCGTGATGGATGCCTTCGGCACCGCCCACCGCGCCCAGGCCTCCACCCACGGGGTCGCCAAGTACGCGCCCGTGGCCTGTGCCGGGCCGCTGCTGGCCGGCGAGCTGGAGGCGCTCGGCAAGGCGCTCGGCGACCCGGCCCGCCCGATGGTGGCGATCGTCGGTGGATCCAAGGTCTCCACCAAGCTGACCGTCCTGGAGAGTCTCTCCAAGGTGGTGGACAAGCTGATCCCCGGTGGCGGCATCGCCAACACCTTCATCGCCGCCAGCGGTTACAATGTGGGCAAGTCCCTCTGCGAGGAGGATCTGATCCCCGAGGCGAAGCGCCTCATGGAGGCGGCCCGGGCCAAGGGCGGCGAGATCCCTGTCCCCACCGACGTGGTGGTGGGCAAGGAGTTCTCCGAGAGCGCCGAGGCGACCGTCAAGAAGGTGGACGAGGTGGCCGACGACGACATGATCTTCGACATCGGCCCCGAGACCGCCGCCCGCTTCGCGGAGATGATGAAGGAGGCCGGCACCATCGTCTGGAACGGTCCCGTCGGTGTCTTCGAGTTCGATCAGTTCGGGGAAGGGACCAAGGCCCTGGCGCTGGCCATCGCCGAGAGTGACGCCTTCTCCATCGCCGGCGGTGGCGACACCCTCGCCGCGGTGGACAAGTATGGCGTGGGCGA
>JALTLT010000183.1 GCA_027001815.1 Gammaproteobacteria bacterium
GAGGAGGGGATCCGGGTGGCGGTGATCGGCCGCCCCAACGTGGGCAAGTCCACCCTCATCAACCGGCTGATCGGGGAGGAGCGGGTCCTCGCCTACGACATGCCCGGCACCACCCGCGACACCATCCACGTCCCCTTCGAGGGGGACGGCCACCGCTACACCCTGATCGACACCGCCGGTGTCCGGCGCCGTGCGCGGATCCGCGAAGCGCTGGAGAAGTTCAGTGTCATCAAGGCGTTGCAGGCCATGGAGGAGGCCCATGTGGTGATCATGGTACTGGACGCCCACGAGGGGATCAGCGAGCAGGACGCCAGCCTGCTGGGTCTTGCGGTGGAGAGCGGCCGGGCGCTGGTGGTGGCGGTCAACAAGTGGGACGGCCTCACGCCGGGGGAGAGAGAACGGGTGCGGGAGGCGCTGCAGATCCGGCTCCCCTTCATCGACTTCGCCGAGATCCACTTCATCTCGGCGCTGCACGGCACCGGCATCGGCCACCTGCTGGAGGCGGTGGAGCGCGCCTACCGTGCCGCAACACGCGACCTGCCCACGCCGCTGCTCAACCGCATCCTCGAGGAGGCGGTGGCGGCCCACGCCCCGCCGCTGGTGCGCGGGCGCCGCATCAAGCTGCGCTACGCCCACCAGGGCGGGCGCAATCCGCCGGTGATCGTGATCCACGGCAACCAGACCGAGTCGGTGCCCGACGCCTATCGCCGCTATCTGGTCAACACCTTCCGCAGGGCGCTCGATCTCAAGGGGACGCCCATGCGGGTGGAGTTCAAGGGCGGGGCCAACCCCTATGCGGGGCGCCGCAACAAGCTCACCCCCCGCCAGCAGAAGCGCCGCAAGCGGCTCATGAAACACGTCAAGAAGAGACGCTGACTCCCCCGCACCCCCTGCCGATCCACCGGGCGGCCGGTCCCGCCACATAGATCCAGCACCTCGCCTCCCGGCCACCGGGCCGCCGTACCAAGACCTCGGTGCGCAGATAGAGGCTGCGTTCTGGATCGTTCGGTGCGAACTCCTCGTAGTCATCGAGCCGGGCGAGGGTGCGTTCCGGCTCGCGTATCCGCAGGATCCGCCCCCTCACCCGGCGGCCCCGGGGATCGAGGCGCAGCGCCGGCCAGGGGCCGATCCGCCCCGCCCAGCCGCGCACCTCGCCGGGTCCGCGATCCTCCAGATGGCGCGGGATCCAGCGGTCGAGGACCCGATCGCCCGTGCCCGAGAGGAGGGTGCCGTAGGCGAACAGCCGCGTCTCTTCCCTCATCCGTCGAGCGTCAGCACCGCCTTGCCGGTCATCCCGCCCGCCTCAATCAGCCGGTGCGCCTCCGGCGCCCTCTCCAGGGGCAGCGTGTGGCCCACGTGGATCTTCAGCTTGCCGCGGTCGGCCAGCCGGGTGCACTCCTCGAGGATCCAGGTCTGGTGGGCGCGCGCCTCCCGCTCCTGCCACAGCAGGGGGGTGAGCATCAGCTCCAGGCTGATGGAGAGGTTGCGGATCCGTGCCTCCTTCCAGGAGGCCTCCGCCGGTGGCTCCAGAAGGGTCACCAGGTGGCCATAGAGACGCAGCGCGCCCGCCGTGCGCAGCATCGTCTCGCCCCCCACCGTATCCAGTGCCAGGTCGGCGCCGCGGCCCTCGGTCAACTCACGCACCGCCTCGACGAAGTCCCGCTCGCGGTAGAGGATCGCCTCGTGGGCGCCCAGGCCGCGCACGAAGTCGGCCTTCTCCGCCGAACCCACGGTGGTGAGAACGCGCGAGCCGGTATGGGCGGCGAGCTGGACCGCCACGTGACCCACGCCCCCCGCCCCCGCGTGGATCAGCACCGTGTCACGCGGGCCGAGACGGGCCCGGTCGTAGAGAGACTCCCAGGCGGTGATCAGCACCAGCGGGCCCCCGGCCGCCTCCTCGAAGGAGAGGCTGCGCGGTTTGGGGGCGACGAAGGGCTCCTCCACCACCACGTATTCCGCATAGTTGCCGTGGGGGCCGCCGATGCCACCGTTGAACCACCACACCTCGTCGCCCGGGGCAAAACGGCGCACGTTCCCGCCCACCGCCTCCACCACCCCGGCACCGTCGCAGCCGAGGATGGCGGGGCTCTCCTGGGGCAGGTAGGTGCCACGGGCGCGCAACTTGGTGTCCACCGGGTTGACGCCGGCGGCGCGCACGCGGATCAGCAGATCCCGTTCGCCACGGATCTCCGGGCGCGGGAGTTCGACCGTCTCCAGCACCTCGGGGGTGCCGGGTCGTGTCATCACCACTGCCTTCATCTGCTTCCTCCTCGATCTCGATCGCGGGGGGTAGTCGCCGTGACCCTCCCCTTCATGACGGTTTCCATGCCCGGAACTGGATGAATTCGCGGCGCTCCGGCCGCAGCCGGGCCAGCAGTTCGGCGTGCGCCACGGCGAGTCGCAGGCGCGTGCCCCTCCGCTGGCGCCGGTAGGGATCCCGGCCGTGGAGGATCGCCGCGCTGGCGGTGAAGAGACGCTTGCAGAGGGGGCGCCAGGGCAGCTCCTCCAGATCGTCGAAACCGCACCTCTCCAGAGCGCCGCGCAACGAATCGCGGGTGAAGAGTACCAGATGGCGAGGGGGCTCCAGTCCTCGCCACGCCGCGCCGTAGCGGCGGTGTCCGCTGCTCTCCAGGTTGGGGGTCTCGATCCAGATCCAGCCGCCGGGGCGCAGCAGCCGGTGGCAGCGCCGCAGGGTCCCGGCCGGCTGGTGCAGGTGCTCGATCACGTGGCTCAGGGTGATCCCGTCGAAACTGCCGTCCGGTGCGTCGAGACGCTCCAGCCCCCCTTCGATCACCTCCAGGCCACGACCGCGGGCCGCCTCCGCCGCATGCGGGTCCGGTTCCACGCCGATCCCCTCCCAGCCGGCATCCCGTGCCCGGGCCAGAAACTCCCCGTTGCCGCAGCCGATGTCCAGCAGTCGGGCGCCGGGAGCGGGCGGCGGCAGAAAGCGCATCTCCCGGTCGACGGCGCGCCTTCGTGCCGGGAAGAGCCAGGGGAGATGACTGCCGAGCGGACTGGCCGGCGTCTGCCGTGTCCCGTATCGGGCGTTGCGGTAGCCGTTGGCCACCGCCCGCTGGAAGTTCCCCGCCACCCCCCGGCGCCGCTTCGCCGCGACGGTATGGGTGTAGTAGTGGGCGTAGGCCAGGCCGATGCTCGCGGGATCGGGGCGGGGGTCGAGATAGCCGGCCCCGCAGCCGCCGCAGCGGTGGAGGGTCCATCGGCCGGGGGCGCAGAAGAAGATGCGGTCGGCGAGATCCTCGTGGAGGGTCTGCCGCGCCGCCTCGCCGCACAGCGGGCAGCGGCCGGGGCTCTCCAGTCCCTCGGCGGGCCAGGGCTCATCGATGGGAGTGGGCCGGGTTGGGTTCATGGGCGCTCTTCCGCTCGTTCTGCGGCCACGGCGCTTCGCCGCCGGGCCGGACCTCCGTGCCGGGCGGGGCAGCGGGAGGGCGAGCCGCCATTCTACCGCAACTCCCCCCATGCCTCCCGTCGGAGCCGGCCGGGAGGTCCCTCACTCGCGGGCGGATCGCCGGGAAGCGGGGAGGGGACCGATCCGCCGCAGATGGCTCCCGCAGCCGGCCCGGCAGTCGGAGGCGCCGAAGCCGGGAATCGGGATCTCCCCGCCGGTGCGCTGGTTGAGTTCGCACTCGGGGAGGGTGGAGCGGATCACCTCCGCCACCCGGATCGCCGGATGGGTGGTGAGCCAGTCGATGTGCCAGCGGCGCTTCTTGCGCCTCTTCAGGTGGCGGGCGATGCGTGCCTCCAGATTGCGCCGGGCGGAGCCGGTGTAGAAGTAGCGGCCCGGCGGAAGGGTGAAGCGTCCCAGACGGCCCACCGTCACGGTCGCCGGCCGGGTCACCTCCAGGAGGAGCTGGTAGGTGATCGCACCTTGCGGGGCGCTCATCGATCCCGCTCCAGGCGGTCGAGGGCCCAGCGGACGTGCTCCCGGACCAGCGCCGAGGGATGGTGGAGCCGTTCGCGGAGCAGGGGGATGGCAGCGGTGTCGCCGCTGTTGCCGAGGGCGACGGCGAGGTTGCGCAGCCAGCGCGGGTGTCCCAGGCGGCGGATCGGGCTCCCTTCGGTTCGCTGCAGGAAGGTCTCCTCTTCCCAGCGGAAGAGGTCGGCGAGCCGTGGTGCGTCCAGCCCGTGGCGTGGCAGGAAGTCGGCCTCGGGGGTGGCGGTGGCGAAGCGGTTCCAGGGACAGACGAGCTGGCAGTCGTCACAGCCGTAGATGCGGTTCCCCAGGAGGGGGCGCAGCGGCTCGGGGATCGGTCCGTGCAGCTCGATGGTCAGATAGGAGATGCAGCGTCTCGCGTCCACCCGGTAGGGTTCCGGGATCGCATCGGTGGGGCAGACGTCGATACAGCGGCTGCAGCGTCCGCAGTGATCCGCCTCCGGGTCGTCCGGTGGCAGCGGAAGGTCGGTGTAGAGTTCACCGAGGAAGAACCAGGAGCCGTGGCTTCGATGGATCAGGTTGGAGTGCTTCCCCTGCCAGCCGAGTCCGGCCAGCCTCGCCAGGGGCTTCTCCAGGACCGGCGCACTGTCGACGAAGGCCCGGTGGCCGAACTCGCCGATCCGCTCGCGGATCCGCCCGGCCAGCCTCGCCAGACGGCGGCGCATGGGCTTGTGGTAGTCACGTCCCAGGGCGTAGCGGGAGACGTAGCCCAGGCCGGGGTCGCCGAGCACCGACCACGGTTCCCGCGCGGCCTCGCCGGGCCAGTACTCCAGGCGTACCGAGACGATGGAGAGGGTGCCGGGGACCAGCAGCTCCGGCCGGCTCCGTTTCAGGCCGTGGCGGGCCATGTACTCCATCTCGCCGTGCATCCCCTCGGCGAGCCAGTCGAGGAGGTTGCTCTCCGCCTCGCCCAGGTCGCGACGGGCGAACCCCACCTGCTGGAAACCGAGTTCCCGGCCCCAGCGGCGGATCTCCACGCGAAGCCGGTGGTAGTCGATGGGGGACATGGAGAGCAGGGCATGACCATGGCACAAGGAGCATTCATTATATCCTGGCCACGCTCCCACCGGTTGCCCTTTCCAGCCGCCGGTCCGGGTATAATCGGTGCATGGAACGACCCGACACCCTCCTCTACCGCGCCGCCCAGGTCCGGGAGCTGGATCGCCTCGCCATCGAGAC
>JALTLT010000184.1 GCA_027001815.1 Gammaproteobacteria bacterium
GGCCGGGGGAGGGCCGTCCGTGGTCGGGCGCGGGGCCGGCACGCAGCCGGCGACGATCGTCAGGGAGAGGAGGATCGGCAGGAGAGGGCGGCTTCCCATCCGGCGGCCTCGTTCAGGATCCCCGTCTCGCCGCGATCTCCCGGCTCAGCAGCCAGACCGCCATGGCATAGAGGGGGCTGTGGTTGTAGCGGGTGATGACGTAGAAGTTCTGCAGACCCAGCCAGTATTCGTGACCCTCCTCCAGTTCCAGCTCCACCAGCGTGGCCAGCGCCTCCGCCGGCAGGGGATCCTCCGGGATCACCTGCCGCTCGCGGAACTGGGCCACCGTGTAGCGTGGCTTGAGACCCTGGCCGACCAGCTCCCGGTAGCCGTCGCCTTCCACGTGGCTGCGGCTGGCCACCGGCTGGCCGGGCTGCCAGCCGTGGCGACGGAAGTAGTGAGCGACCGAGCCGATCATGTCGGCGGTGCTGGCAAAGAGATTGCGCTGTCCGTCCCCGTCGAAGTCCACGGCGTAGCGTCGGTAGCTGCTGGAGATGAACTGCGGCCCGCCCATGGCGCCCGCATAGGAGCCCTTGAGGGCGAGAGGATCCATCCCCTCCTCCCGGGCAAGGAGGATGAACTCTTCCAGTTCGCGGCGGAAGAAACGGGCCCGCTTGGGATAACCGAAGGCGAGGGTGGCAAGAGACTCGAGGACCCGGTGACGCCCCTTGTAGCGGCCGTAACGGGTCTCCACTCCGAGGATGGCGACGATGATCTCGGCGGGCACCCCGTATGCCGCCTCGGCCTTCTCCAGCAACTGGCGATTGCTTTCCCAGAAGGCGACGCCTCCCGCCACCCGCTCCTCGGTGAGGAAGATGGGACGGTACTGGTACCAGGGCCTGGCCTCGGCCGGGTTGGAGATGGCGCGGATGATCTCGTCGCGGAACCGGACCCGCTCGAAGAGCGCCTCCAGCTCCCCGCGCGGGATCTGGTGGCGACTGGCCACCTCGTCGATGAAACGGTTCAGGGCCTCGCGGTCCATCTCTGTGGCGGAGGCGTGGAGGGGCGGGATCAACAACAGGACAAGGAGGATCGTTCGAATCATTTCGGGGACCGGCTCGTTCAGCTCGAGAGGAGGCGTCGATGGGTGTGGATGGACATGAGAATACCGAATCCTGCGCCCAGGGTCACCATGGAGGTGCCTCCGTAACTGATCATCGGCAGGGGCAGGCCCACCACCGGCAAGAGGCCGGTCACCATGCCGATGTTGACGAAGACATAGACGAACAGGGTGAGGGCCAGGCTGCCGGCCAGCAGTCGTCCGTAGCTCTCCTGGGCCTGGACGGCGATGTAGAGGCCGCGGGTGATCACCGCCAGGTAGAGCAGCAGCAGCAGGACGGCGCCGAGGAATCCAAACTCCTCGGCGAATACGGCGAAGATGAAGTCGGTGGAGCGTTCCGGGAGGAAGTCGAGCTGCGACTGGGTGCCATTGAGCCACCCCTTGCCGTAGAGTCCGCCGGAGCCGACCGCGATCTTGGACTGGATGATGTGGTAGCCGCTTCCCAGCGGATCCGACTCCGGGTTGAGAAAGGTGATCACGCGGGTCCGCTGGTAGTCGTGCATGAGAAACTTCCAGACCGGCCAGACGGCGAGCGCCACGCTGACGACGAAGCCGGCGATCAGTCGCCAGGAGAGGCCGGCGAGGAAGAGGACGAAGAGGCCGCTGGAGGCGACCAGCAGGGAGGTGCCCAGGTCCGGCTGCTTGGCGATCATCCCTGCCGGCAGGGCGATCAGCAGGGCGCTGGCCAGCAGCTTTCGCCGGCTGGGAGGCAGCGGCGTCTCCGAGAGGTACCAGGCGATCATCATCGGCAGTGCCAGCTTCATCAGTTCCGAGGGCTGGAAACGCACCACCCCCAGATCGAGCCAGCGTTGCGCCCCCTTGCCGATCTCCCCCATCACCAGCACCGCGATCAACAGAATGACGATGCCCAGATAGAAGGCAGGGGTCCAGCGCTTGAGGGTGTGGGGGTGGATCTGCGCCAGTACCAGCATCACGACGAAGGAGATGCCCATGCGGATTCCCTGGCGGGTGATGCTCTCCAGAGACTCGCCGCTGGCGCTGTAGAGGACGAACAGGCCCACCGCGGCCAGCGCCGTCACCCCCAGCAGGAGGGGGAGGTCCAGATGGATGCGGCGGAACAGGGCATCCAGCGTCAGGGCACCGCTCTCGCGGCGGAAGGGGGAAGGAGCGATGCTGGCCATGGTCAGGGGACCTCCGAGAAGAATGCATCGAGCAGCTTGCCGGCGACGGGGGCCGCCACGGCGCCGCCGGAGCCGCCGTTCTCCACCACCACCGCGACGGCGATGCGTGGCATCTCGACCGGGGCGAAGGCGATGAAGAGGGCGTGGTCCCGCAGCTTCACGTCCAGCTCCTCGGCCACGTACTCCTCCTCCTCCTTCATGCCGAAGACCTGGGCGGTGCCGGTCTTTCCGGCGATGTCGTAACGCTTGCTGCGGATCCGCCGGGCGGTGCCCCGGCGACCGTGGACCACGTTGCGCATGGCGTGGACGATGTACTCCCAGTGCTCCGCCGAGATGCCGGCGAGCGGCTCGAGCGGGTCCGGCGGCTCCGCCAGCGAGCGGTCCGTCCCCGGCCGGTGGCGGGCGTGGATCATGCGCGGCCTCATGGGGTGACCTCGAGTGGCGACGGTGGCGGTCGCCACGGCGAGCTGCAGGGGGGTAGCGAGCATGAAGCCCTGGCCGATGCCGGTGTTGAGAGTCTCGCCGGGATACCACGGCTCGCCGAGCTGGCGGCGCTTCCAGGCTCGCGAGGGGAGCAGCCCCGGCATCTCCGTGACCATGTCGATGCCGGTGCGGTGACCGAGGCCGAAGGGGGCCAGGAACTCGTGGATGCGATCGATCCCCAGGTTGCGCGCCAGATCGTAGAAGTAGACGTCGCACGACTGGGTGATGGCGTAGTCCAGGTCGGTCTCGCCGTGGCCGCTCCGTTTCCAGTCGTGGAAGCGCCGCTTCTCGCCGGGCAGGACGTAGTAGCCGGGGCAGAACTGCCTGGAGAGGGGGTTGACCACCCCATAGTGGAGGCCCGCCAGGCCGATCATCGGCTTGATGGTGGATCCGGGGGGGTACTGGCCCAGGAGGGCCCGGTTGAAGAGGGGCCGGCTGGGATCGTTGCGCAGGCGGGCGTAGTCGCGGGTTGAGATGCCGTCGACGAAGAGATTGGGGTCGTAGCCGGGACTGCTCAGCAGGACCAGCACCTCGCCGTTGGTGGGGTCGAGGGCCACCACGGCCCCGTTGCGCTCACCCAGCGCAGCGGCGGCCACCTGCTGGAGACGGATGTCGAGAGAGAGATAGAGGTCGGTACCGGGGACCGGGGGCGTCCGGTCGAGGACCCGCATCACCCGTCCCAGGGCGTTGGTCTCCACCTGCTGGTGGCCGACGGTGCCGTGCAGTTCGGTCTCGTACTGCTTCTCGATCCCCAGCTTGCCCACGTGGGTGGTGCCACGGTAGTTGCTGGCATCGAGCCGCCGCAGATCCCGCTCGTCGATGCGACCCACGTAGCCGACGGTATGCGAGGTGAGCTCCCCGTAGGGGTAGTAGCGCCGCAGGTCGGCGTGAATGTCGATGCCGGGCAGGCGGTGGCCGATGGCCGCCAGGCGCGCCAGTTCGTCCTCCTTGAGATTAAACAGCAGGGGTACCCCCTGGAAGCCGCGCTGCCGGCGCAGCGCCTTGCGGAAGCGGCGGATCTGGTCGTCGCGGATCTCCACCACCTTGCGCAGCTCCTCGATCAGGGCGTCCACGTCGGGTGTGCGCTCGGGAATGATGCGGAGCTGGAAGGCGGGCAGGTTGTCCGCCAGCAGCCGGCCGTTGCGATCGTAGATCAGCCCGCGGGTCGGCGGGATCGGCAGCAGTTTCACCCGGTTGTCGTTGGAGAGGGTAGAGTAGTGGGTGTAGTTGGAGATCTGCAGCCAGGCGAGGCGGGTGAGCAGTATCCCCATGAGCAGGATCACTCCCGCCAGGGCCCACACCGAGCGGTTGAGCATCAGGCGGCTCTCGGCGAGGTGGTCCTTGAGGGTGAGACGGGAGGCCATGTCGCGAGGGACGATTCCTCAGGTGACCTTGAAGCGGCGCCGCAGGTCGCGCAGGACGACGAAGATCCAGGGCCACAGCGCCATGCCGGTGAGGGAAGGAATCCAGTACTCCCAGCCGCGGGGAGGACGGCCGGTGATGCCGTCGAACCAGAGCAGGAGCAACTGGTAGAGGGCGAGGAAGAGCATCACCGTGAGTGCCTGCTGCCAGAGAGGGAAGACCCGCACCCGCTGGTGCAGGTTGTAGGTGACGAAGGCCAGTGTCGCCAGCCCCAGGGCGTGCTGGCCCAGCAGGCTCCCCTGCAGCACGTCCAGCAGCAGACCGACGATCCATCCGACCCCGACCCCCACCCGGTGGGGAAGGGCCATGGTCCAGTAGATGAGCACCAGGGCGCTCCACTCCGGTCGCCAGGGGAGGATCCAGTCCGGCAGCGGCAGGGTGGAGAGCAGCAGCGCGACCACGAAGCTGGCGGCGATCACCCAGCCGCCGTGGGGACGGGCGAGGGTCATGGGGTGTCACCCGTCGCCGGTCTGCTGCTGCCCTGCCCGTCCGGGGAGAGGTCGAGTTCCGCCTGGCCGCGGGTCCAGACCAGCAGGACCTCGCGCGAGCGGTCCAGGTGTGCCACCGGTTCGGCGGTCACCTCGGCGAAGGGCTCGCTGGGATTCTGTTTCACCTCGACCACCCGGGCCACCGGGTAGCCCATGGGGTAGACCCCGCCGAGACCGGAGGTGATCAGCAGATCGCCGGAACGGATGTCGGCGTTGTTGGGCAGGTAGGGGAGGCTGAGTCGGTTGGTGACCCCCGTGCCCACCGCCAGGGTGCGCAGGCCGTTGCGATTCACCTGCACCTGCAGCATGTGACCGGGATCGGTGATCAGCCGGGCAGTGGAGGTGAAGGGCTCCACGCGGATGATCTGGCCCATCACCCCGTGCGCATCGAGCACCGGCTGGTCCACGTAGGCGTCGTCGTAGGCCCCCTTGTTGATCTCGATCAGATGGCGGTAGGGGTCCATGGCCACCCGGAAGAGTTCCGCGATCAGTACC
>JALTLT010000185.1 GCA_027001815.1 Gammaproteobacteria bacterium
TCCTCCGCCGGGCAGAGGACCGGCAACCCGTCGTAGTACTCGCCTTCGTCGAGGGCGTTGCGCAGCTCGAAGTTGACCACCAGGGCGATCCGGTCACAGAAGAGCTGGCCGTTGAAACCGACCGGCTTGCCGCAGGTGGTGCTCCCCACCAGGGTGACCGGGACGAAGGGATCGAGACCGTTGACCAGCGCCTCGGCCACCGAACAGGTGGCGTCGGTGACGAGCACCACCGCCTCGTCCACCCGGGGCAGGCCGGACTCGAGCTTCCGGAACAGGTAGTCGTGGTCGTAGGAGGTGTAACGATCGTTGTAGCGGAGGGAGACGTAGAGCTCGTCCTCCGCCTCGGCACCCGCGACCAGGTTCGCCAGATGGGCCGAGGTATCCAGGTAGCCACCGCCGTTGTAACGCAGGTCGAGGATCACCTTCCTCACCCCGGCATCGCGGAACCCTTCGAAGACCTCGTCCAGTTCCGTCTCCCCGACACCGAGGAAATGGGTGTAGTGGAGATAGCCCGCCGGCTCCCCGCCATCCAGTTGCAGGATGGCGTGGTGATAGACGCTGTTGATCGTCACCACCGCCTTGAAGAGGGTGAGGGTCACCGGCTCGCTCTCGCCCAGCGGCTGCAGCTCCAGGGTGACGGCCTCGCCCACCTCCTTCTCGCCCCACGCCGCCGCCCACGCCTCGGCGGTCTCCAGGCCGTCGGCGGGCTGGCCGTTGATGGTCAGCAGCCGGTCCCCCCGGCCGATCTTCGCCTCCTCCGCCGGAGAATCGTCGAAGACCAGGGTCACCACCGGATAGCCGTCCTCACCGATGCGGGTGCTGATTCCGACCCCTATGTATTCACCCTCGCCCAGGAAGCGCTCCTGCTCCTCGGCGTCGGCGATGTAGCTGTAGCGGTCGAGCGGCGCGAAACGAAGTGCCTCGAGGGTCTCTTCCGGGGAACCGAGGAGGGTGGGGTCTAGGTCGGGCACCAGCCGGTACCAGTAGTAGAAGTCGTGCATCAGCTCGTAGACGAAGGTGTTCTGGCCAGCGATGGAGCAGTCGCCCCACGCCTCTTCGTCGTCGTCGAGGCAGGCGGTGAGCGACACGGCCGTGGCGGCGGAAAACGCCACGATGAGAAGATGGCGGATCATGGATCTCTCCTCCTGCTTCGAACCGGGTCCCTTGGACCCCGCCGTTGAACGAGCGTACCCCTCGAGAACCCGACGATCTCTCGCCGGCCCGGAGAAATGCGACGCAGTCGCATTCAGGCCCCCAAATATAGGTGGTTGCCCTGATTGTTCCCCCTCTCCGGCTCCCGTACCATCGGTACTCGATCGATTCGATTAACGGTATCTACTTCCACGAGATCGTTTTATTGATCGTCCCCAAGCAATTGAAGCGGCCTCCCAGGCCGCTTTTTTTTGCCTGCCTGGTGGCCTCCCTCCGCCGCTCGCCCCATGGTACCCTCTTCTTTCGTGTGGATCACCACCTGCACCGGATGACGAAAGAGGGGGAAGAACTCGATGGACTGGGATGCCTGTTACGCCTGCGACGACTACGTCTACGGTACCGCTCCCAACACCTTTCTGCGGGAGAGCGCCCACCACCTGGCGGCGGGCGGCCGCATCCTCGTGCTCGCCGACGGGGAGGGACGCAACGGTTGCTGGCTGGCGGAGCAGGGCTTCCAGGTGGTCACCGTGGACGGTTCCGCGGTGGCAGTGGGAAAGGCACGCCGGCTGGCGGCCGAGCGGGGGGTCGAGGCCGAGATCCTGCATGCGGACCTGGCCGACTTCGATCCGGGCAGCGAGGCGTGGGACGGGGTGGTCTCCATCTTCTGTCATCTCCCGCCGGCGTTGCGCACCACCGTCCACCACCGGGTGACGGAGGCACTGCGTCCCGGCGGCGTGATGATTCTGGAGGCCTACACCCCGGCCCAGGTGGGGCTGGGCACCGGCGGCCCTCCCGATCCCGTCTTCTGCATGAGCGCGGCGGGGCTGCGCCGGGAGCTGGAGGGGCTGGAACTGCTCCATCTGGAGGAACTGAGGCGGCCGGTGGTGGAGGGGCGCCTGCACAGCGGCGAGGGAGAGGTGGTACAGCTCGTTGGCAGGAAGCCGGCGAACGGACCGGAGCCGGACTAACAGGCTGTTGAAAAACTCCGTTTTTCGGCAGCCTGTGCCGCGGTGCAGGGATACACCGCCGTTTTCAATGAGGCCAGCAGCCTGTCCGACTTCGAGCTGAAGGTCACTCTGCCCCGCGGAAAGCACCAGAACCTGACGGCCTGTCAAAGTCCGACAGGCTGCTGGCCTCATTGAAAACGTGAGGAAGCCGGAAATCGCATTTTCGGCTTCCGGCGTTGAAAAAGGCCAAGACGGCCTTTTTCAACATCCTGCCAAGTTCGCTGCGCCATCGACGCAACGGTTTTCTCCCGGTGGCGGCGCACCCCGGAGGTGCCTCGGGTCTCCCCTTCGGCGGTGATCAGGACCCGCCGCCCTGCATGCGGCGGAACTCCTCCTCGAAGAAGAACTCCTTCTCGCCGAAGGCAGGCCGGAGCTGATCGAGCCAGGTGGCCTGCTCGTCGTAGCGGGCGAAGAAGGGCTGCTGCACCCAGTCGGGGTTGCGGCCCTGGATGAAGCGCAGCACGAACACCTTCTCCCCGGCCACTTCCGTCACACCCTGCACCTCCACCTTGCCGGGGGCGGCGCTCATGGAGGGCCCCCTGGCGGTGCGGGCCAGGCCGGAGACCCTTCGCTTGGCATCCCGGTAGATCTGCAGGGCCCGGGCCAGGGGCACCTCGAAGTAGCGCTTGGCGCCGGTGTCCCGCTCCACGAACATGTAGTAGGGCACCATGCCGAGACGCACCTGGTTCCGCCACATGGTGGACCAGACATCGGCATCGTCGTTGATGTGGGCCACCAACGGCGACTGGGTGCGTATCACCGCCCCGGTGTCCCGGATACGCCGGATCGCCTCCCGGGCAACGGGCGTCTCCATCTCACGCCAGTGGTTGAAGTGGGCCATGAAGCCCACGTGCTTGCCGGCGTTCACCAGCCGTTCGAACAACCGAAGCAGGTCATCTGCATCGGCGTCGTTGACGAAGCGGTGGGGCCAGAAGGTGAGCGCCTTGGAACCGATACGGATGGTCTGCACGTGCTCCAGCTCCGGGGCGACCAGCGGGTCCAGGTACTGCTCCAGGTGGCGGGTCTTCATCACCATGGGATCACCACCGGTGACCAGGAGATCGGTCACCTGGCGGTTGCGCCGCAGGTATTCGTGAAGGGTGCCCGCCTCGTGGCTGGAAAAGCGCAGCGCCTTGTCGCCGATGAACTGCGCCCAACGGAAACAGAAGGAGCAGTAGCTGTGGCAGGTCTGCCCCTGGCTGGGGAAGAAGAGCACCGTCTCCCGATACTTGTGCTGCATGCCGGGCAGGGGCTCCCCGTCGAGGATCGGCACGTTGAGCTGCTGCTGTCCGGCGGGATGGGGATTGAGCCGGGTGCGGATCTGGCGGGCCAGTGTCTTGATCTCGCCCTTTTCGGCCCCGCGGTCGATGAGCGACGCCATGCGCTCGAAATCGGCCGGATCGAGCATTCCCCGCTGGGGGAAGGTGAGCTGGAAGATGGGGTCTTGCGGGATCCGGGACCAGTCGATGAGTTCGTCGATGACATACCGGTTGACCCGGAAGGGGAGCACGCTCGCCACCACCCGCATCTCGCGCACGCGCTCGGCGGGAAGTGCCTCCAACTGGGGGATCTTCTCCAGGTGACGCTCGGTGAACACCTCGAAGGGCACCGGCGAACGCCTGGTGTCTGGGAGTCCGACGGTCGCTTCGGAATCTACTCGGAATACGGTCGACATGCTGTTCCTCGCAAGGGAGCCGTGGGAGCGCAGGGGAGCCGTCTCCAGGAGCTCTCCCCGAGCTGGCAGGCTGTTGAAAAACGGTGTTTTTCAACAGCCTGTTATTGGCAATTGAGCGGGACAGTATACCAGAAGCGGGGAGGGGACCGCAGGGGGGCGCTTTTTTGGCCCCCCGATCCCGGTCGCGGAGAGGGGATCGGACAGGGCAGAGGGGCACCCTCCCGGGGGATCACTCCACGGTGACCGACTTGGCCAGGTTGCGCGGCTGATCCACGTCGGTACCCTTGAGCACCGCTACGTGATAGGCGAGAAGCTGGAGCGGTACGCTGTAGACGATGGGCGCGGTGGAGGGGCAGATGTCGGAGAGTACCAGGTTGCGGTAGCGATCCAGCTCCACCTTCACGTTCTTGTCGGAGAAGAGAAAGAGTTCGCCACCACGGGCCCGTACCTCCTGCAGGTTGGAGAGCACCTTCTCCAGCAGGGGATCGTCGGGCAGCGCGCAGACCACCGGCATGCGCTCGTCCACCAGCGCCAGGGGGCCGTGCTTGAGCTCGCCGGCCGGATAGGCCTCCGCGTGGATGTAGCTGATCTCCTTGAGCTTGAGGGCACCCTCCAGGGCGATGGGGTAAAAGGTGCCGCGGCCGAGGAAAAGGGCGTTGTCCCGGTCGCCGAAGGCCTGCGCCATGTCGTGGATCGCCTCGGAGAGCCCCAGCACCACCTCCACCTGCCGCGGCAACGACTCCAGCTCCTCCACCAGTCTGCTCTCGGTCGCGGCGTCCATGCCGTTGCGGCGTGCCAGCGCCAGACTGATCAGACGCAAGGCCACGAGCTGGGTGGTGAAGGCCTTGGTGGAGGCGACGCCGATCTCGGGGCCCGCCCGGGTCATGACCGCCACATCCGACTCGCGTACCAGCGAAGACTCGGGGACGTTGCAGATGGTCATGGCGCCCACGTAGCCGGCATGGGCGCGGCTCCCGCGCAGGGCGGCGAGGGTGTCGGCGGTCTCACCCGACTGGGAGATGGAGAGGAAGAGGGTCCCCTCGGGCACCACCACCTTGCGATAGCGGTATTCGGAGGCGACCTCCACCATGCAGGGGATCCCCGCCTCCTCGAGCCAGTAGCGGGCCACCAGACCCGCATGGTAGCTGGTTCCGCAAGCGATGATGTGGACCCCCCGGGTGGCGTCGAGCAGTTCGCGGGAGCGCGCCCCGAACGCTTCCTCGAGCAGGCGCCCCTTGCGGATCCGCCCCTCGAGGGTCTCGGCAATCACTGCCGGCTGCTCGAAGATCTCCTTCAGCATGTAGTGGGGGTAGGGTCCCTTGTCGGTGACCCCGCCGGCCACCTGGGAGCGCTTCACCGGCCGTTCCACCACCCGACCCTCGGAGTCGTAGACGGTCGCCCCGTCACGCCGCACCTCGGCGAGATCTCCCTCCTCCAGGAAGATGAACTCCTGGGTAACCGGCAGGAGGGCGAAGACGTCCGAGGCGATGAAGTTCTCGCCGATCCCGACGCCGATCACCAGAGGACTTCCGGCGCGGGTGACGATCAGGCGGTCCGGATCGCAGGGGCAGATCACCGCCAGGGCGTAGGCCCCCACCAGCCGCTTGACCGCTTCCCGGGTGGCGGTGAGGATGTCCTCCTCCTCATCGAGCAGGGAGGCGAGCAGGTGGGCGATCACCTCGGTATCGGTCTCCGAGCTGAAGCGGTAGCCCTTCTCCTGCAGCTCCTGGCGCAGCTCCACGTGGTTCTCGATGATGCCGTTGTGGACGATGGCGACCGTCTCGCCGGAGAGGTGGGGGTGGGCGTTGCGTTCCGCGGGCATGCCGTGGGTCGCCCACCGAGTGTGGGCGATGCCGAGGGCGCCGACGATGGGTGTCTCCGCGAGCCGCTTCTCCAGCTCGGTCACCTTGCCGACCGAGCGGATCCGCTCCAGTGCCCCGTCGTCGCCGCGAATAGCGATGCCGGCCGAGTCGTAGCCACGGTACTCCAACCGCTTCAGCCCCTCGATGAGGACCGGGGTGACGTTACGCTCGGCGATGGCGCCGACGATTCCACACATGAACTCTCTCCTTAGCCCGAAAGTCGCAAAAAGCTTCCGGATGGATGGGCGTCTGGCGTGTTCGAGTGTACCGCCCTGCAGCGCAAGGCGTAGCCATCGCTACGGCTTGCGCGAAAAGTGGTGCAATCGGGCGCGCCAGGCGTGCAGACACCGTTAGCAGGCTGTTGAAAAACACCGTTTTTCGGCAGCCTGTGCCGCGGTGCAGGGATGCACCGCCGTTTTCAATGAGGCCAGCCGCCTGTCGGACTTCAAGCTGAAGGTCACTCCGCCCCGCGGAAAGCGCCAGAACCTGACCGTCTGTCAAAGTCCGACAGGCGGCTGGCCTCATTGAAAACGTGAGGAAGCCGGAAATCGCATTTGTCGAAAAAGGCCAGGACGGCCTTTTTCAACATCCTGTCAGAGCGGGCCGGGAACAAATCGTTACCCGCCAATATGCGACATAATTTGCTCATATTAACCCGGCAAGGAGTCACTCCCTCTTCTTCTGCGGGCGCTTCCAGTTTTCGACGGTGATCTGTTTCGGGCGGCTGAGGGTCAGCCGACCGGCCGGCGCATCGCGGGTGATGGTGGAGCCGGCACCGATGGTCGCCCCCTCGCCCACCGTGACCGGCGCCACGAGCTGGGTATCGGAACCGATGAAGGCCTCGTCGCCGATCACGGTGCGGTGCTTGTTGGCCCCGTCGTAGTTGCAGGTGATGGTACCGGCACCGATGTTGACCCTATTTCCGACGGTGGCATCGCCCACGTAGGAGAGGTGGTTGATCTTCGATCCCTCGCCCACCACTGCCTTCTTGATCTCCACGAAGTTGCCCACCTTCGCCCCCTCGGCCAGTACGGTGCCGGGGCGGATCCGGGCGAAGGGCCCGACAGCGCAACGGGGGCCGATCTCCGCCTGCTCCAGGTGGCTGTGGGCCTCGATCACCGCACCCTCCCCCACCGTACACGCCTTCAGCACCACATGGGGGCCGATCCGCACCCCGTCGCCGAGACGCACGGTGCCCTCCAGCACCACACCCACGTCGATGGTCACGTCCAGACCGTGCTCGAGGGTACCCCGCAGGTCGAAGCGGGCGGGATCGAGCAGGGTGACCCCCTCGCTCATCAGCCGCTCCGCCTGCATCCGCTGGTAGCGGCGCTCCAGTTCCGCGAGCTGGCGCCGGTCGTTGACCCCCAGCACCTCGATCACGTCGCCGACCGACACCGTCTCCACGGGCACGCCGTCCCGTACCGCCTTCGCCACGATGTCGGTGAGATAGAACTCCCCCTGGGCGTTGTTGCAGTCGAGGCCACAGAGCCATCCCTCGAGACGCTCCCGGGTCATGGCCATGAAGCCGGTGTTCACTTCGCGGATGCGCCGCTGTTCCTCGTTGGCGTCCTTCTCCTCGACGATGCAGTAGACCGATCCCCCCTCGTCCCGGACGATCCGGCCATAGCCGGTGGGATCCTCCAGCTCGACGGTGAGCAGCGCGAGTTGGTCGTGGGCGGCGATATCGAGCAGGCGGCGGCAGGTGTCGCTGCTGATGAGTGGCACGTCGCCGTAGAGCACCAGCACCAGGTCCTGTGCGGGAATCACCGGCAGGGCCTGCTGCACCGCGTGACCCGTGCCCCGCTGCTCCTTCTGCTCCACCCACTGCACGGGCAGGTGAGCCAGCCGATCGCGTACCTGCTCTCCCCCGTGCCCGTAGACGACGATCACCTTTTCCGGCGAGAGCTCCAGCCCGGTCTGCACCACGTGCTCCAGCAGGGGACGTCCGGCCAGGGGATGGAGCACCTTGGGCAGGCGCGAGCGCATGCGGGTACCCTGCCCGGCCGCGAGAATGACGACGCTCAGATCCATGGTTCGGGGTTCCTTTCAGATGGGATGGCGACGGGGAGCTCCTGTCGCATGGCCCGATTGTAGAGGAAATCGCCACGCGGTTGAATGGAAGGGGGATATTCACGCTTCCGCCCGGGGATCGGGTGCGATACCGGGGGTTGTGTGGCGCGGGAGCGCCGACTGCCGTGAGGTGACGCCGGAGGAACGGCGTCACCAGGAGAGCACGGTTGCTGTCAGGCAATGAGCGGGAGGAGTTGGCTGCGCCCCGCAGACAGCACAAAAACACCGGCGTTGAAAAAGGCCGGCACGGCCTTTTTCAACATCCTGTCAGTGGAGCACCGGCGCCGATTCGCCGGGGCGGCCGGCGCGCATCTCCTCGGGTGTGGCGTCACGGATCTCGCGGATGGTGACCTTGAAGGTGACGTTCTTGCCGGCGAAGGGGTGGTTGCCGTCGACGGTCAGCTTGCCGTCCTCGATCTTGGTGACGACGAACTCCTTCACCTCGCCCGCCTCGTTCTGGAACTGCACCTGGGCACCCACGTGGCGGAACTGCTCCGGCACGTTCTCGATGTCGTCGGTGAAGGTGAGGTCGGGGTCGTGGGGACCGAACCCCTCCTCCGGCGTGACGAGGATGGAGACCGTATCACCCACCGTGTGGCCGGCCATCCCCTCCGCCAGCTTCGGCAGGATGCCGGAGTCGGCGCCGTGCACGTAACCGATGGGCAGATCGCTCTGCTCCAGCACGTTGCCCTCCTCGTCCACCACCGAATAGGTGAAGAAGACCGCCTTGCCGTTCTCCACCTTCTCGTTCGCCATCGTCTCTCTCCACCTCGTCAAGGGAACGGCGCACACGGGTGCACCGTCGTAACAGGATTGCGGACGGCCGACGTGCCGTCCGTGGGGATCAGAGCCCCTTCTTCTTGCGCATGTCCTCGATGGTGCGCAGCTGGGCGATCGCCTCCGCCAGCTCCACCTGGGCCTGGGCATACTCGATGTCGGACTGCTTGTCCTCCAGTGCCTTCTGCGCCCGCTCCATCGCCTCCCGCGCCTTGGCCTCGTCGAGATCCCTGGCACGCACCGCGGTATCCGCCAGGACGGTCACCACGTGGGGCTGGATCTCCAGCATGCCGCCGGAGACGTAGAAGAAGTGCTCGTCGCCGGACTGGGTCTCCACCCGCACCTCGCCGGGCTTGAGCCGCGCCAGAAGAGGGGTGTGGCGGGGGGTGATGCCCACCTCGCCCATCTCCGCCGGGGCGAAGACCATCGTCGCCGGACCGGAGAAGATCTCCTCCTCCGCGCTGACGATGTCCACATGGATTGTCATTGCCATGAACGTTTACCCCGCGTCAGACGCTCTTGCCCTTCTCGATCGCCTCGTCGATGTCGCCCACCATGTAGAAGGCCTGCTCTGGCAGATCGTCCAGCTCACCGTCGACGATCATGCGGAAGCCGCGGATGGTCTCCTTGAGGGAGACGTACTTGCCGGGGCTGCCGGTGAAGGTCTCGGCGACGAAGAAAGGCTGGGAGAGGAAGCGCTGGATCTTGCGCGCCCGGGCCACGGTGAGCTTGTCCTCTTCCGACAGCTCGTCCATGCCGAGGATGGCGATGATATCGCGCAGTTCCTTGTAGCGCTGGAGGATGCCCTGCACCGCCCGGGCCGTGTCGTAATGCTCCTGGCCCACCACCAGCGGGTCGAGCTGCCGCGAGGTGGAGTCGAGGGGATCCACCGCCGGGTAGATGCCCAGCTCGGCGATCTGGCGGGAGAGCACCAGGGTCGCATCCAGGTGGGCGAAGGTGGTCGCGGGGGAGGGGTCGGTGAGGTCGTCCGCCGGCACGTAGACCGCCTGGAAGGAGGTGATGGAGCCGGTCTTGGTGGAGGTGATGCGCTCCTGCAGCACACCCATCTCCTCCGCGAGGGTCGGCTGGTAACCCACCGCCGAGGGCATGCGGCCCAGCAACGCAGAGACCTCAGTGCCCGCCAGGGTGTAGCGATAGATGTTGTCGATAAACATCAGCACGTCGGCGCCCTCGTCGCGGAAGTGCTCGGCCATGGTGAGGCCGGTGAGCGCCACGCGCAGGCGGTTGCCGGGGGGTTCGTTCATCTGGCCGTAGACCAGGGCCACCTTGTCGAGCACCCCGGCCTCCTTCATCTCGTGGTAGAAGTCGTTGCCCTCGCGGGTCCGCTCGCCAACGCCGGCGAAAACCGATGCGCCGGAGTGTTCGACGGCGATATTGCGGATCAGCTCCATGAGGGTCACGGTCTTGCCCACGCCGGCGCCACCGAACAGGCCCACCTTGCCGCCCTTGGCGATGGGCATGATGAGGTCGATCACCTTGATGCCGGTCTCGAGAATCTCCACCGCGGCCGCCTGGTCGGCGTAGGCCGGAGCCTTGCGGTGGATCGGCATCTTCTTCTCCGCCTTCACCGGGCCCTGCTCGTCCACCGGCTCGCCAAGAACGTCCATGATCCGGCCCAGCGTGCCGTCACCCACCGGAACGGAGATGGGAGCACCGGTGTTGGAGACGGGGATCTCCCGCTTGAGGCCGTCGGTGGAGCCCATGGCGATGGTGCGGACAATCCCGTCACCCAACTGCTGCTGCACCTCGAGGGTGAGCCCGCCGTCCACGATCAGGGCATCATACACCTTGGGAATGGCGTCGCGGGGGAACTCGACGTCCACCACCGCTCCGATGATCTGCACAATTTTTCCAGAACTCATGTCTCGGTTCCTCACCAAAAGTTCGAAATTCTTTCGCCCCGGTCAGACTGCGGCGGCGCCGCCGACGATTTCCGACAGCTCCTGGGTGATCGCCGCCTGACGCGCCTTGTTGTACGCCAGCTTCAGCTCGTCGATCAGGTTGCCGGCGTTGTCGGAGGCGGCCTTCATCGCCACCATCCGTGCCGCCTGCTCGGAGGCCAGGTTCTCCACCACCGCCTGGTAGGCGAGCGACTCCACGTAGCGGATCAGCAGGGCATCCACGATCTCGCGGGAGTCGGGCTCGTAGATGTAGTCCCAGTGATGCTTCAGTTCCGGGTCGGGCTCCTCGGCGTGGATCGGCAGCAGCTGTTCGATCACCGGCTCCTGGGTCATGGTGTTGACGAAGCGGTTGTAGGCCACATAGACCCGGTCCACTTCGCCCTCCTCGTAGGCACGCAGCATCACTCCCACGGTGCCGAGGATATCCTCCAGCCCGGGCGCATCGCCCAGGTGGGTGGCCTGGGCACGGATTCCGGCGGCGAAGCGCTTGAAAAAGGCGGAGCCCTTCTGGCCGATGGTGCACATCTCCGCAGGGATCTTCTTTTCCTGCCACGTCTGAAGCTCCCGCAAAAGCAGCCGGAAGAGGTTGGCGTTGAGGCCGCCGCACAGGCCGCGGTCGGAGGAGACGACGATCACCCCGACCTTGCGCACCTCCCGCTCCACCATGTAGGGGTGGCGGTACTCGGGATGGGCCATGGCCAGATGCGCGATCACCTTGCGGATCTTCTCCGAGTAGGGTCGGGTGGCCGCCATCCGGTCCTGCGCCTTGCGCATCTTGGAGGCTGCCACCATCTCCATGGCCTTGGTGATCTTCCGGGTGTTGGAGATGCTTCGGATCTGGGTGCGTATCTCTTTGCCGCTAGCCATCTTCGGTCACCTTACCAGGAGCCGTTCTGCTTGAAGGCGTCCACCGCGGCCTTCATCTGCGCCTCGATCTCGTCGTTCCAGTCGCCGGTCTCGTTGATGCGGTCGAGGAGATCCTGGTGGTTGGAGCGAATGTGGTGGTGCAGGGCGTCCTCGAAGTCCACCACCTTGTTCACCTCCACGTCGTCCAGGTAGCCCTCGTTGGCAGCGTAGAGGGAGACCGCCATCTCGGCCACCGAAAGCGGCGAATACTGCTTCTGCTTCATCAGCTCGGTGACCCGCTGGCCGCGCTCGAGCTGCTTGCGGGTCGCCTCGTCCAGATCGGAGGCGAACTGGGCGAAGGCCGCCAGCTCGCGGTACTGGGCGAGCGCCAGACGCACGCCGCCACCCAGCTTCTTGATGATCTTTGTCTGGGCGGCACCACCGACGCGGGAGACCGAGAGACCGGCGTTGATGGCCGGCCGGATACCGGCGTTGAACAGGTCGGACTCGAGGAAGATCTGGCCGTCGGTGATGGAGATGACGTTGGTGGGCACGAAGGCCGACACGTCGCCCGCCTGGGTCTCGATGATCGGCAGTGCGGTGAGCGAGCCGGTCCTGCCCTTCACCTCGCCGTTGGTCGCCTTCTCGACGAACTCCTCGTTGACCCGAGCGGCGCGCTCCAGCAGCCGGGAGTGGAGGTAGAAGACGTCGCCGGGGTAGGCCTCGCGCCCCGGCGGGCGGCGCAGCAGCAGGGAGACCTGGCGATAGGCCCACGCCTGCTTGGTGAGGTCGTCATAGATGATCAGGGCGTCCTCGCCACGGTCGCGGAAGTACTCACCCATGGAACAGCCGGAGTAGGGGGCGATAAACTGCAGCGCGGCGGACTCGGCGGCGGAGGCGGCCACCACGATGGTGTGCTCCATGGCGCCGTGCTCCTCCAGCTTGCGCACCACCGCGGCGATCGAGGAGGCCTTCTGGCCCACCGCCACGTAGATGCACTTGATGCCGGTACCCTTCTGGTTGATGATCGTGTCGATGGCCACCGCCGTCTTGCCGGTCTGGCGGTCACCGATGATCAGCTCGCGCTGGCCGCGGCCGATGGGCACCATGGAGTCGACCGCCTTGAGGCCGGTCTGGACCGGCTGGTCCACCGACTTCCGGGCGATGACGCCGGGCGCGATCTTCTCGATCGGCGAGGTGGCCTGCGACTCGATCGGTCCCTTGCCGTCGATGGGGTTGCCGAGGGCGTCCACCACCCGGCCGAGCATCGCCTCACCCACCGGAACCTCGAGGATGCGGCCGGTGCACCTGACCGAATCGCCCTCGGAGAGGTGCTGGTAGTCACCGAGGATCACGGCGCCGACCGAATCCTGTTCCAGGTTCAGGGCCATGCCGTAGGTGTTGCCCGGAAACTCCAGCATCTCACCGGCCATGGCGTCGGCCAGACCGTGGATGCGGACGATGCCGTCGGTGATGGAGACCACCGTGCCCTCGTTGCGCGCCTCGGCGACCGCCTCGAAGGACTCGATGCGTTTCTTGATCAGCTCGCTGATCTCGGAAGGATTAAGCTGCTGCATTGTCTCGATTCCTCTTATTGGGCCAGGGTGGTGGCCAGCTTCTCAAGGCGACCACGCACCGACCCATCAATGACCAGATCGCCCGCTCGGATGACGGCACCACCGATCAGCTCAGGCTTCACCTCCACCTTCAGCCGCACCTGGCGGCCGAGACGGCGGGAGAGGACCTCGGCGAGGTTGCGCTCCTGCTCGGCGTCCAGCGGCATGGCGCTCTCCACCTCCGCCTCCACCTGCTTCTCCGCCTCGGCGCGCAGGTGTTCGTAGAGAGCGGCGATCTCCGGCAGGGCCGGAAGACGGCGGTTCTCCGCCAGCAGGCGGACGAGGTTGCGCATCTCTTCGTCGAAGCCGTCACCGGCCACGTCGATGACGATCTCGCCGATCTGCCGACGGTCGATGCGTGCCCCCTCCATCACCTGCCGCATGGCGGGATCGCCGACGATGGCGGCGGCCAGCCGCAGCGCCTCGCCCCACTCGGCCAGGCGCCCCGTCTCGCTGGCGCGCTCGAAAAGGGCCCGCGCATAGGGCCTGGCAACGGTGCTCAGTTCAGCCATGGCGTCCCCGCTCAGATCTGGCCGGCCAGCTCGTCGAGCAGCTTGGCGTGGGTGGAGGCGTCCAGTTCGCGCTCGAGGATCTTCTCGGCGCCGGCCACGGCGAGCAGCGCCACCTGTCGGCGCAGCTCCTCCTTGGCCCGGTTCACCTCCTGCTCGATCTCGGCACGGGCGGCGGTGACGATGCGCTCCCCTTCGGTGCGGGCATCCTGCTTGGCCTCCTCGACGATCTCGGCGGCCCGCTTCTGGGCGTGGCCGATGATCTCGTTGGCTTGCTCCTTGGCCTCGTGCAGCACCTGCTTGGCGCGCTCCTGGGCCAGCACCTGGTCGTGCTGGCCCCGCTCCGCCGCGGCCAGGCCGTCGGCGATACGCTTGTTGCGCTCTTCCATCACCCTCGTCAGCGGGCCCCAGACGAAGCGCATGGTGAACCAGACGAACACCGCGAAGGTGAGCATCTGGCCGATTAACGTGGCGGTAATGTTCACGTTAACACTCCTGTATCGGTACGGGTTGTCGGCGTGGGAGCGATTGCGTCAGCCTCCGGCCGCACCGATGAAGGGGTTGGCGAACACGAACCACATGGCCATGCCGAGGACGATCATGGGGAATGCCTCCATGAGGCCTCCGGTGAAGAGCATCTGGCCCATGAGCTGCGGACGCATCTCGGGCTGGCGGGCGATGCCTTCCAGATACTTGGAGCAGATCATGCCCCAGCCGAGGGCGGAACCGAGACCCGCGGCAGCGAGGATGATGCCAACGGCAATGGCGGTGCTGGAGTAGATCTGAACAGCCATTTCAGGGCTAAGGCTCATTTTCGTTCTCCTCTGAAGATCGAGTGTATGTCTTAAGGTTGGTAATCGATGCGTCGTGCGTCAGTGCTCTTCCAGCTCCACCGAGGCCATGCCCAGATAGACGATGGTCAGAAGCATGAAGATGAAGGCCTGCAGCGTCACCACGAGAATGTGGAAAATGGCCCACGCGCTGCCCAGCGCCACCTGGACCGGCAGCATGATCCAGGTGAAGGAGAGCAGGGCGATGAGCATGAAGAGAAGCTCGCCGGCAAACATGTTGCCGAACAGACGCAGGGCGAGGCTGACCGGCTTGGCCACCTCCTCGATGAGGGTCATGACGATATTGACCGGCACCATCCACTTGCCGAAGGGATGAAACAGGAACATCTTCAGATAGCCCATCGGACCCTTGAAGCGGATGTTGTAGAAGATGATCAGCGCGAACACCGACAGGGAGAGGCCGAAGGTGGTGGCCAGGTCGGTGGTGGGCACCACCTTGAGATAATGGATGCCGAAGAGCTGGGCGATCTGTGGCAGCAGGTCCACCGGCAGCAGATCGAAGGAGTTCATCAGGAAGACCCAGACGAAGATGGTGAAGGCGAGCGGCCCGATGAGCGGGTTGTGGCCGGGATAGATCTGCTTGACCTGGGTGTCGACGAACTCGACGATCATCTCCAGGAAGGCCTGGATGCCGGAAGGGGTGTCGCTGGTGAGGCTGCGGCCCACCTTCCAGGCGGCGAACATCACCAGGCCCATGGCGATCCAGCCGAACACCAGGGTGTCGATGTTCCAGGCGGAGAAGTCGAGCACGCCGCTCGGCTTGTGGGTCTCGGGGTCGCACCCGGCGCAGAGATTGGTGAGATGATGCTGGATGTACTCAACCGGGGTGATTCCCCCGTTCTCTTCTGGTGTACTCACGTCGGCATCCCGAATCAGTCGTCTTTGGTTGAAAGGTACGTCTCTTCCCCGGCGCCATGCCACGCAGGCGCAAAGACGAGCGGCCGCCCCGCCCCCCTCGACGGGCGCCGTCTCACTCTGGTCAGAAGTTCATGATTGCTGCTGCGTGTGGGCCCCGTAGGCGAATCCGATCAGGCCGACCGCGAAAGCGGCGATCATCGGCACCGGTGGAAGGCTCAGCACGCCGATCCCAAGCGCAAAACAGGCACCGACCACCACGAAGCGCTCCACCGCGCCCAGGTACATGGCCAACACCACACTGTTGCCTTCCAGGCCTGCGGCGCGACGCACCCGCCACGCCAGCAAAATACTGTTGATCAGCACGATGCCGCCACCGAACAGGGCGGCCAGTGCCTCCGCCGATCCCTTCCAGAAGAGAAAGATCAGCGCGGTCGCCGCAGCAAGACCCGCCTGGGCCAGAAGCAACTTCGTGTGAGCCTGGTTCAAGTCGTTCTGGACCTTTTGCGGGTGCGCGCTCGCCAGTCTCTTTCGGGCCGCTGCGCCGGGGTCACGGGAGACCGCCGAGGGGCCCGAAAAATCGCCGCGAAGTATAGCGGCTTACCAATAATAGGTCAATGCAAGGCGGGCATCGAAAATATTTATATAAGAAATTGGCCAATTGCTAACTTACGGGGCGGCGAGAGGCCCACAGCGGCGATTCCGCTCCTCCGACGTCACCCACCGGTGCAGTGGTGACTTGCCGCCTGCAGCGGGATTGCCGGGTGCAACCCGGCGATCCCGGGGGGAGGGACGGGAGGAGCGCCAGGTTGTACCTGGCAATTGGCGCACTGCGCCAACGGGGAGCGGAACGTGCTGCCTGCGGCACCGCCTGGCAGGCTGTTGAAAAACACCGTTTTTCGGCAGCCTGTGGCGCGGTGCATGGATGTACCGCCGTTTTCAATGACGCCAACTCATTGAAAACGTGGGGCAGCCGGAAATCGCATTTTCGGCTTCCGGCGTTGAAAAAGGCCAGGACGGCCTTTTTCAACATCCTGCCAGTGCAACTCGGCGATCCGGGGGGGAGGGAATGGGCGCGCGGGCGTTCAGCGCTCGCCGCGCAGGTGTTCGAGGATCCCTTCCAGCTCGTCGAGGCTGTTGTAGCTGATCACCAGCCGCCCCTTGCGCCCCTTGTGCTGGATGGCGACGCCGGCGCCGAGGCGTTCGGAGAGCTCCTCCTGGAGACGGCGGATGTCCGGATCGAGGCGCGGCGCCGGCTTCTTCCCCGGTGCCGGCTCCTTCAGGCGGCGGACGAGCTGCTCGGTCTCGCGCACCGAGAGGCCGCGTGCCACCACCTGGCGCGCGGCGTGGAGCTGGGCGTCGGCCTCCAGGGCCAGCAGGGCACGGGCGTGGCCCATCTCCAGCTCCCGCTCCTCCACCATGCGCCGGACCTCGGCCGCCAGCTCCAGCAGGCGCAGCAGGTTGGAGACGGCGGCCCGGGAGCGCCCCACCGCCTCGGCGGCCTGCTGGTGGGTCATCTCGAACTCCTCGATCAGGCGCTTCAGGGCGTTGGCCTCCTCCATGGGGTTGAGGTCCTCGCGCTGGATGTTCTCGATCAGGGCCATGGCGATGGCGGCCCGGTCGGGAACCTCCCGCACCACCGCCGGGATCTCGTGCAGGCCGGCAAGCTGGGCGGCCCGCCAGCGGCGCTCGCCGGCGATGATCTCGTAGCGGCTGCCGTCGACAGGTCGCACCACGATCGGCTGGACCACACCCTGGGCGCGGATGGAGTCGGCCAGCTCCTGGAGGGTCTCGGGACGCATGTCGATGCGCGGCTGGTAGCGACCCCGCTGGATCAGGTCAACCGGCAGGGTACGCAGATCCCCTTCGGTGCTGTCGCCACCCTCTTCCGCCGGCCGGCCCGCGGACGCCCCGCCGAGCAGGGCATCCAGCCCGCGACCGAGACCCTTGCGCCGCGCCGCCATCAGCCGACCGCTTCCGCCGCCCGGGCGGCCGCCGCCTGCTCCTCGCGGCGGATGATCTCTCCGGCCAGGGCCAGGTAGGCGAGGGCGCCACGGGAGGTCTTGTCGTAGTAGAGCGCCGGCAGGCCGTGGCTGGGCGCCTCGGCGAGCCGCACGTTGCGGGGGATGAGGGTACGGTACACCTTGTCACCGAAGTGGGTGATGAGCTGGGCGGAGACCTGGTTGGCGAGATTGTTGCGCGGATCGAACATGGTGCGCAGCAGCCCCTCCAGCTCCAGCTCCGGATTGACCGCCCCGCGGATCTGCTCCACCGTCTCGAGCAGGGCGGTGAGTCCCTCGAGGGCGTAGTATTCGCACTGCATCGGGATCAGCACGCCGCGCGCCGCGGTGAGGGCGTTGATGGTGAGCATGTTGAGGGCCGGCGGGCAGTCGATGAGGATGAAGTCGTAGTCGTCGACCACCGGGGCGAGCGCCTGGCGCAGCCGCGACTCCCCCCCCTGAATGCCGGTCAGTTCCACCTCGGCGGCGGTGAGGTCGCCGTTTGCGGGCAGCAGGTCGAACCTGGACTCCTCGAGGGGCCGGCGGGTCTCGGCCACCGTCGCCTCCCCCAGCAGGACGTCGCAGGCGGAGCGCCGCAGGGCGTTCTTGTCCACCCCGCACCCCATGGTGGCGTTGCCCTGCGGATCGAGATCCACCAGCAGGACACGGCGGCGGGTCGCCGCCAGCGAGGCGGAGAGGTTGACGGAGGTGGTGGTCTTGCCCACTCCGCCCTTCTGGTTGGTTACCGCTACGATCCTCGCCATCGCCTCATCCGCTCATGCAACCGGGGTGTCACGCCGCTTCCCG
>JALTLT010000186.1 GCA_027001815.1 Gammaproteobacteria bacterium
ATCAGGAAGAGCAGTTCCGGGCCGAGAGCACACGCCCTTCCCCCGCCCCGGAACTGCTCTTCCTGATCGACACCTCGGTCGCCATGGCCCTGCGCGACTACCGCATCGAAGGCCGCCCGGTGGAACGGATGGAGGTCCTCCGCGACCGGTTGCACCGCTTTGTCGAGGAAGTGGAGGGGGGCCGGGTGGGCCTGGTGGTGTTCGGCGAGGAGGCCCACACCCTGGTCCCCCCCACCCGGGACACCGCCCTCCTGCATCGCATGATCCAGCGCATCCCCACCACCCTGGCGGGAAGGGAGAGCGCCCTGGGCGATGCGGTCCTGCTGGGACTGAAACTCGCCACGCGCCGCCAACCCCGGCCGGCACTGGTGCTCTTCAGCGCCGCGCCGCCCCCGCCCGGTGGTATTCCGCCGATGGCCGCCGCCGAGGTGGCACGCAGCCTCGGCATTCCCCTGCACACGGTCGCCCTCGGCGATGGGGAAGGCGAGCGGGGGGGGCCTGCTGCAAGGCTGGTTCACCAGCCGCCGGACACCCGGCTGCTGGAGGCCATGGCGGAACTCACCGGAGGTGGCCACTGGCAGGTGGGTGACGGCCAGGCACTGGCCGTCACCCTCGCCACCATCGCCGAGGGCGATCGGACCCTGCGCCCCGTCGATCGACGCATCCCGCCACACCAATCCCTCTACGCCTGGCCCCTGGCCCTGGCCCTGCTGCTGCTGGCGGTTGCCGAGGCGATCCCGGCCACCCACCGGAGGCGAAGCAGTGGCCGGTGAATGGCCGACTCTCCTGGAGTGGCGGGAACCCCTCTGGTTCTGGCTCGCCCTGCTCCCTCTCGTCGCACTGGTGATGCAGTGGCGGGGGGAACAACGCGCCCTCGCCCGCTTCGCCGAACCCGCCCTCCATCCGTGGCTGCTCCGCCCCTCCGCCGCCGGCAGAGGAGGGTGGACGAGGCGTCTCGGCTGGGGTCTCGCATGGCTGCTGCTGGTGACGGCCCTGGCAGGCCCGCAGGTGCCGGAATCCCCGGAGGTAGCCCCCCGGGCCGGCGGCCCTCCCCTTCTCCTGCTGCTGGATCTCTCCCCCTCGATGAGTGTACGCGACGTGGCACCGAGCCGGAGGGAGCGGGCACGCATCGCCCTGGGAGAGCTGTTGCACCATCTGCAGGGGGAGAAGCTGGGGCTGATGCCGTTCGCCGCTCGCCCCCACCTGATGGTTCCACCCACCGGTGACCGGGAGGTCTTCCGTTTCTATCTGGAGGCACTGGCCCGACTGGAACTCCCCACTGCCGGCAGTCGCCCCGAAGCGGCCCTGGAGGCGGCGGCGCAGGAGCTGCTCGGCCGGGGCGGCGCCGTGGTACTGGTGACCGACGGGGACTTCCCGGACAGTGACGTCTCCCTGCTCGAGGAACGGGCGCGAGCTCTGGCCGACCAGGGGATCCCTTTCTCGATCCTGCGCGTCGCCACCCCCTCGGGAGGGGTGGTGGAGGACACCGAAGGGCGCCTGATCCGCCGGGACGGCGAGCCGGTGATCAGCCGGCCGAACCTGCCCCTGCTGGACCGGCTCGCCGAGGCGGGCGGGGGTATCCATCTTGCCCCCGAACCGGATGGCAGCCACTGGAGAAGGATCCTCGCCCTGACGCCGGAGGAAGGAGAGAGAGGGGCCGAAGGCAGCGACCACCGCGTCTGGCACCACCTCTACCGTTGGCCCCTGGCCGGGGCCGTGGGGGTGTTGCTTCTTCTCTCGCTTCCGATGCGGCGGGCGGTGACACCCCTGCTGCTGCTGTTGCTTCCCCTACCCTTCCCGCCCACGGCTGCGGCGGGGATCGACACGCCTCTCCCTTCCGCAGGAACCGGGGGACACGAGGAGGAACTGGGTCGGGGAGTCACCCTCTACCGGATGGAAGAGCTGGGCGAGGCCGCCCACCACTTCCGCCGGGCGCTCCTGCTCGCCGACGACGACCATCAGCGGGCAGTGGCCCTCCACGACCTGGGCGTGGTCCGCTACCGTCAGGGCGACTACGCGGCGGCCGCGCGCCTCTTCGAAGAGGCACTGCGCCATCATCCGACCCTGGCCCCCGCCCGCCACAACCTGGAACTGGCCGATGCCCTCGCCCGGGCCGTGGAGCGCCTCGAGGCCTCCGGCGAAGTGCTGGCGGAGCGCATGGGCCACGGGGCACGCAGCCTGCGGGCCCGCGAGAGCATGGAGGCGGGCGATCAGCGCGGCTCCATGAACATCGACGAGTCATCGGCCGAGAAGCCCCCCCTCACCCTCGAACGGATTCTCCAGGGATTCGCGCCGGCGGAACTGGAGCACCTCCTCCGCCGCGGCGTGGAACGGCTGCGCGCCAGGCGTTCGCCCGCCACGCCGGCCGATCTCCAGGTGGGAGAGTCGGCGGTTCGGGCGGCGCGGCTGCGCATGGAGGGACTGGACGACCACCCGGAGCGCGTGTGGAGACGCCTGTTCGAGATGGAGGAGGGATTCGAGGCCCCCCGGGAGGGCCCGCAGCCGGTGGAAGGAGTCTCCCCATGGTGAGGCGCTGGCTGGTGCTCCTCTCTGCCGTCCTGCTGTTGCCGATTCCCGCCTGGGGAGCGACCGACGGTCCCCTGGTGGTGACCTGGCAGCTCCCGGAACCCGCCGCCTGGGAGCGGGAGCAACTGCGACTGCTGGTGACGGTGCAGAGCCCCGAGCGCTACGCCTCGCTCCGCCTCCCCTCCTGGCAGGCGGATGGCTTCGAGGTCGTCCCCATCCCCCCTCGCCGCCACCATCCTCGGGAGGGGGGGAGTCGCCTCGAGGCGGGCTGGCTGCTCTTTCCCCTCGCCGCCGGCAGCCGGCGGCTGGCAGCCCCACCCATCGAGTACCGCCTGGGAGGGAGGAGCGAACGGCTTCTCGCCCCCCCTCTCCGACAGGTCGAGGTTCGCGCCCTTCCCGAATGGATGACGCCGGAGATCCCCGTCGGCCGTCCCCGGATCAGCGCCCGCCTGATCGCCCCTCCCTGGCCATCCACCGACGAACTGATGCGGCTCGAGATCTCCATGGAGGGCGAGGCGATCCACCCCGCCTGGCTGCCTTCGGTGGACTCCCTGCTGCCACCGGTTGCCGGACTTCGTCTGCTCCCGGCCCGGGAGTGGCGCTCCTCGGAACCCTCTCCGCAAGGCATCCACGGACTTCGCCGACTCCACATCCCCCTGCGCATGGAACGTTCCGGCATTCTTCCCCTGCCCACCCTGCGCCTCCCCTGGTTCGACCCCGGGAGCGGCCGCCTGCAGGTGGCCACCGCAGAGCCGCCACGACCCTGGGTGATCGGCCCCGTCTGGCGCCTCTCATTCGGCCTCTGCCTCCTCGCCCTGGCCCTGCTGGCCCGGGGTCCGTTGAGTCGCGCCCGCATTTCGCTCGCACGATGGCACGCCAGGCGACGACTGATCAGGATGCTGGAAGGGGCGAGCGACTACCAGGAGGTTCTGGAGCAGGTTCGCTGCCACGCCGCCGCAGAGGGGTGGCACGGGAGGGCGACCCTCGGCCGCTGGATGGAGGCCATGGAACGGCGGTTCGGCCCCGATCCGCTTCTCCGCGGAGCCGTGGAGGAGATCCTCGCCGCCCGCTTCGGGAGGGGTGAAAGGGAAACCGCCCCCCATCTGCCGCCACTGATCGCGGCCCTGCGCCGGAGGTTCCGCTCCCCTTTTCGGTGACACCCCGTTTTCCTGCCCCGAAACAGGTGAGGGGCCGCATGAGCGGCCCCTCCGTCGAGGTTGAGATACGGCCCCTCCTCAGCCACCACCCACCAGCGGCGGCATCATGCCGTGGTGGAAGACATAGGCGACCAGATAGGCGATGGGCGCGATGATCACGAACAGCGCAATGGCATAGAGGATGGCGAGCCGTCCCATGCCCTTCAGCTTGCTGAAGTCGGTGATCACCCCGATGGCGACGAAGGTGAGCATGAACATCATCTTCCGCATCGGGCTCTGCACCACCTTGGCGCCGGACGAGGCCGCCTTGATGGCATCCGGGAACCAGACCGCGATCGCCACGTAGAAGAGCCAGGCGATGAAGTAGCCGATCACGAACTTGGGGAACCGGAACCAGATCTCGGAGGCGCCCACGCGGGAATCGCCCGGTTTCCGCTCCACCTTGTAGACCCAGATGAGGGCCAGGACAAAGGCCCATACGCCGATGAAGACGTCGATCCAGATCTTGGTGAGGATCGCGGCACTGAGGATCCAGTCGGACTCCCAAAGCTCGCCGGTGGCCCGGTAGTGGTTGGCGACCATCATCTCGTCGAGGATCGCACCTGCCGCCGCATCGGCACCATCGGTCTTCACCGTCATACCCATGGCGGCGCCGTTGACGATCGGCTGATCCGGAGCCACCGTCGCATAGAAGGCCGGCAGACCCACCAGCTCGATCATGGCGAAGACCACGATCAGCATGGAGACGGCGATGGGCAGGATCGGGCGGGCACGAATGGCACCGGCGGTGGCGATCGCCGCCGAGACACCGCAGATGGAGATACCCGAGGCGAGCACCGCCGAGGCGTCACGTCGCAGATTGAACGCACGACGCCCCAGGGTGTAGACGATGGGCCAGAACATCAGGTAGGCGACGAAGGTGGCGGCCGCACCGGCGAGAGCCAGCTCCATGGCGAAGCCGGTCGCCTTCATGCTCATCAGACCCAGCTTGATGCCCAGATAGACGATCGCGGTCTTGATGAACCACTCGGGTTTCGCCGCCTCGCTGAGAAAGCCGGCGAAGCCCTTGAAGAAGTTCCCGATGACCAGTCCGATGAAGAGTGCCAGCATGTAGGAGAAACCTCCTCCGAGCTGCAGACCCCACGACATTCGGATCGTCTTCTTCTTCACCTTCTTGTCCTGCAGGACCTTGTTCGCCGCCTCACGTGCCGCGGCGATCTCCGCCTCGGTGGCATCCGCCTTCAGGCCGGCGTCGATCACCTCCCGGACACCCTGCTTGTCGATCGCCTTGTTGATGAGCTTGGTGCACTTGTGCACCTTGGTCATGCAGTAGAGATTGTCTCCCCATACCTGGGACTGGGTGATGGACTGACCGGTCTTGAGGGCCTTGAAGTGGGCCTCGTGACCGATCACCCACGCTCCCCAGGTGATAAAGAAGATACAGGTGAAACCGAGAAAGAATCGCTTGACGTCCAGCTTCTGGAAATAGGCACCGAGACACGTCAGTGCGGTGAAGACCACATAGGTGGCCAGCAGGGCTCCCAGACCGCCCAGCCCTTCGTAGGCCTTGCCCGCCTTGCCATGGGCGGCGGAGAGGAGCTTGCCCCAGGAGGGATCACTCCAGAAGAGACTCCACTCCCAGGTCTTGGTCTTTGCCATCCATCCTACGAGGTCGATGCCCCAGATGGTGAGCATGCCTGCGAAGAACATGATCAGACCAAGCCATACAGCCCACCAGTCCTCGGTGGTGAGCATGCCGTCGTACCACTTTCTGTTTACCGCTGTCATGTTGCATCCCCCTGAATCGTTCTTGGAATTATCCGGTGGTTACAAATTGATGGAGACGAGGCGGTTGAAGTAATGGTCGTGATACTGCCGCAACCAGGTGGGGATGGTGTCGAAATCGAACCCCATGAAGACGGTCAGGCGACTGCCCGGCGGGTACTCCCCACTCTCCCTGAGCGCTCGACCCAACTCCTCGTCCAGCTCCGCCAGGCTCTCCCCATTTACCGTGATCGCGTCGTTGCGACAGACCCACTGCCGGCCATCGTGGACCAGCGTGAACTCCACATCCGCATTCATCGTGATGACTCCCCCTCGAATCCGATCAGGATCTGTTGACGTGGGATCGGCCGATATCTCCTCCTTCAGTGCAGAAGAAAGGTGTTGATCAGCCAGCCAAGGATCACGAGACCGACCACGGCGATGCCGATGCTCCACCCCACCAGCCGGGTCTCCCATGCCTCCCACGGCTCGGCCTCTCCCAGCAGCTCCTCGGCCGACTGCTGCACCTGTGCATTGTCGATATCACTCATCTGCAATTACCCCCTTTGGATGGACAGAACAGAAGGGAAGAGAGACGTACGGTTCAGGACGGGCGATTCCTCCTGACGACCGGAGGAAGAGGATCGCTGACGGGAGTAGAGCAAATGCGTGGAAATCACAGCCATTGCCATGCCCCTCCAACGACTACTCTGTATCACCTCGTCGTGTCGCCTTCACGCCACGACTTCCCCAACTACCACTCGAACACGATTTTCGGAAAAGGATCAAAGCGGCCCTGGCGGCCGTAAGTAAATGAGCGTTGTCCAGCAAATAGCCTTAATTCTTATGCCGAAAACCTTCGGCTATTAGTAGAGAAATGTCAAACAGTGATTGCTAAAATTATAATGTTATGAGCTTCTTGCCAGCCGCTGTCCGCTTCCTTCCACTCCGTCCCGGAAGGGAAAGGCGGCGATTATCAGATATGGGAGATGAGATCGGTGACGATCAACAGGCCCAGAATCAGCATCATGATACCGACGAAGAAGAACTGCTTGATGTACTTCTCCTGAGGGACCTCGATGCCGATCTGACGATAGAGATCGGCGAACCACGGTGCCAGCCGCATCCGGAAGACGATGGCCAGGAGACCGAGAAGGGAAAAGACGACGCCAAGCAGGAGACGATAGTTCTCATCCATTGGCGCCGTTCCCGTCCTCCCCGCCCGAACGACGGTCGTCGAAAGGGAGTCGACCCTTGAGGGCCAGGTAGCCAAGCAGAAGACCGATGCTCGCGGGGAAGAAGATCCTCAGACTGTGCATCACGCCGTCCGCCGGCCCCACCACCTCACCGGAAAGGGCGTAGAGACGCAGCCCTGCAAGGGCGAACGCCGCCAGCGCGAGGAGAGCCGCCAGCAGACGCACCACCATGGCCATGCGGAGTTGCGAAGACATTGTCTCCTCCTTTCGAAAGGTTCGCTGGAGCGAGAGGAGGGTCGGCGGCCGGCCTCCTGCGGTGCGTGCCTTTCCTGATCGGCCCCTCCACTCGAGCGATCATGAAATGTCGTCGTCATCGACCGGTATTGACAGGCTGTTGAAAAACGGCGTTTCTCAACAGCCTGTCAACCCGGCAACATACTCTGTCGCGTTCAGGACGCCAGGCGGGTGCCGGGTCAATAGGGTTAAGGAATCTCTGATTTATTCAGAGATTCCTGCGGCACAGGGAGGTGCCGCCAAAATCAATCACCGCAGGTGATTGATTTTGCAAGGGAGCCGAAAACCGCGTTTTTCGGCTCCTGTACTCTGACAATTCAGGGATGAATTGTTCAGAGTTTCCTCAATAGTAGTAAGCCAGACCGCCCCCCATGTCAAAAAAACCTTTCCCGGAACAGGGTGGCAACGGGAGGTGGCGTGGTGAACGTATCAGTTCACATTCCCACACTTCTCCTCTGGCAAGCGGGTTCTGCCTGTGGCAACCTTTGCCACAACATTCCGTGAGCCGCCGCAACCCCGAGACCTCACATGATCCGCACCCTTCTCCTGCAGCGCCCCTCGTATCTCGTCCTGATGGGCCTGTTGCCCCTGCTGGCGGGGTGTCTGGACAGCGTGGTGGACAGCCAGGGTGACAACAGCCCACCGTTCTTCGTCAGCGAATCACGCCAGAGCACCGTGGAGAACAGCGCAACAGCCTTCACCGCGGTGGCGGACGACCCCGACAGCGACCCCCTCGCCTTCCGCATCACCGGTGGTGCCGATGCCTTTCTCTTCCAGGTGGATGGATCTACCGGTGACGTCCGCTTCGAGACCGCCGCCGACTTCGAGCATCCCGCAGACCGGAACCGGGACAACCGCTACGAGGTGGAGATCTCGGTCAGCGACGGCAGCGCCTCCAGCCGGCGGCTCTTCCTGATCACCGTCACCGACCTGGACGAGGCGCCCGAGTTCTCGGGTGCCACGGAGATCATCGTCGCCGACGGTGCGACCGAGGCCTTCACCGTGGAGGCGTCCGACCCGGAGGGAGCCACGGTACTCTTCTCCCTGGAGGGAGGAGAGGATCGCGAGCTGTTCTCCATCGACTCCGCCAGTGGCGGAGTCGCCTTCCTCGCCCCTGTCGATCATGCCAACCCCGCTGATGCGGACGGCGACAACACCTACGAGATCGAGGTGGGTGCCAGTGACGGCGGACTGGTGGCCAGGCGCAACTACCGGGTGATCGTCTCGGCAGGAGACGGCTCGCCGGTCTTCGTCTCGGAGACGGAGCAGACCGCGCTGGAGAACGACACCGCCGCCTTCACCGCCGAGGCGGTGGATCCCCAGGGAGGAGCCGTCCGTTACGCCCTCGTCGGCGGAGCGGACCGCGACCACTTCGTTGTCGACGGTGGCAGCGGTGTCGTCACCTTCACCTCGCCCCCCGACTACGAATCTCCCGGAGATGCGGACGGCGACAACCTCTACGACGTGGAGGTGAGTGCGACGGACGGCGACGGCAGCTCCAGCCGCCTCTTTCAGGTCCGGGTGGAGAACGTCAACGAGCCCCCCTCCATCGTCACCCCCGCGGAACAGGCCACCATCGAAAACGAGACCGCCCTGTTCAGCGTGGCGGCAAGCGACCCGGAGGAGGATACCGTGCGCTTCGCCATCGCCGGGGGGGACGATGCCGCCCTCTTCTCCGTGGATGCCGCCAGCGGAACCCTCCGTTTCGTCACCCCCCCCGACTTCGAGACCCCGGCAGACCGGGGTGCCGACAACCGCTACGAGGTGGTGATCAATGCCGGCGACGGCGAACTGGGTGATTCAAGGGTCTTCCTCATCACGGTCGGAAACATCAACGAGGCCCCGACGATCATCAACGAGACGAGCGACTTCCAGGTGGCGGAGAACACCACTCCGGCCTTCCTTCTGGAGACCGAAGACCCCGAGAACGACCCCCTCACCTACGCCATCGGCGGCGGAGCCGACGGGGCCCTGTTTCTTGTGGACGGCAGCGGACAGGTCTCCTTCCTGAGCCCTCCCGACCTCGAGAGCCCGGGGGACGGCGACGGGAACAACCGCTATGAGGTAATGGTCACTGCCAGCGACGGCGAGTTCACCGCCAGCCGCCTCTTCTCCGTGACCGTCACCGATATCGACGAGGCACCGCAGTTCGTCAGCGACCCCCTCCAGTCGGTGGAGGAGAACAGCACTACCGCCTTCGTCACCGAGGCGGTCGATCCCGAGGGTGCAACCGTCACCTTTACCCTCACGGGAGGGGCGGACATGGCACGCTTCTCCCTCGACGGCACGACGGGAAGCCTCGACTTCGTCACCCCCCCCGACTTCGAAAACCCGGTCGATTCCGACGGCGACAACCTGTACCAGGTGGAGATCACCGCCAGTGACGGCACGTTCGACGCCACCCGTCTCTTCACCCTGGAAGTGGTCAACGTCCTCGAGCCCCCCGCCACCCCCGATCTCACGCTCACCTCGGCGGCGACCAAGCGCCTCGACTTCCAGTGGACCGAGGCGGCCGGCGCCACCACCTACCGGATCCTCGAGGATGCAGAGGGGAGCGGCACCTTCACCGCCGTGGGCAGCCCTGTGGGCGGCTACGCCACCTCCACCTCCATCGAGATCGCCGTTCACCGTCTCGACTGGGAACGGGCCGCCTACCGGCTCGAGGCGTGCAACCACGAGGCGTGCAGCCACTCAAACACCGTCTCCCCGGCGGAGCACATGCTCGCCACCATCGGCTACCTCAAGGGGACCGACACGTCGGCGGGTGATCGCTTCGGTCTGGCGGTGGCGCTGAGCGGCGACGGCAACACCCTCGCGGTCGGTGCTCCCGAGGAGGACAGCGACAGCAACGGACTCCCCGATGGGGCCCCCGATTCAGGGGCGGTCTATCTCTTCGTCAGGGACGGTGAGGGTTCGTGGAGCGAGATCCAGCGGCTCAAGGCCCCCGCCGCCGCCGCGGGCGACCGGTTCGGCGACGCCCTCGCCCTCTCCGACGACGGCTCCACCCTGGCGGTGGGGGCGTGGCGAAGGGATCTGGCCGGCAGCGACTCCGGTGCCGTCCATCTCTACCGTCTAACCGGGGGGAGCTGGTCGCTGGAGGCGACCCTCTCACCCTCCAACGCCGGCGCCGGCGACCAGTTCGGGCGCAGCCTGGCCCTCTCCGACGACGGCAGCCTCCTGCTGGCAGGAGCCCCGGGTGAGGACAGCGCCTTCCGCGGGGTGGGCCAGAGCGGTACCGACGGCGGCGACGACTTGGCTCCGGATGCCGGTGCCGCCTATCTTTTCATGCGCAGTGGAGGGGAGTGGACGGAACAGGCCTACTACAAGGCGGACAACGGCGGAGCGGGTGACCGGTTCGGCATGGCGGTGGCGATGCCGGGCGGCTCCGGCCTGCTGGCCATCGGTGCCCCCGGTGAATCGGGCGCAGCCGACACCCGGCCGGGGGCCGGAGCGGTCTACCTCTTCCACACCCTCTCCGGCGTCTGGCAGCAGGCAGCGCGGATCCACGCCTCCAACGCCGACGCGGGCGACGGTTTCGGTGCCTCCCTCTCCCTGTCGGACGACGGCGGGTACCTGCTGGTGGGGGCGCCGGGGGAGAGCAGCGCCCCTCCCGCAGCGGGCGGCACCCCCGATGACGACTCCCTCTCCTCGGCGGGCGCCGCCTACCTCTTCGAGGAGAACGGGGGCTGGAACGAGACCGCGCTCTTCAAGCCGTCCAGCGCCGATGCCGGCGACCGGTGGGGCTACGACGTGCGTCTCTCGGGCGACGGTGGCTGGCTGCTGATCGGGGCCCCACTGGAGGACGGCACCGCCGTCGGCGTGGGTGGCGACGCCTCCGCCAACGGGGCGGCCGACTCGGGGGCCGCGTGGTTCTTCGCCGTGGGCGCAGGGGGCACCGTCTCCGAAGTGCGTTACGTGAAGGCCAGCAACAGCGAGGCGGGTGACGTCTTCTCCCACGGACTCGCCGTGGACGACGACGGCTCCACCCTCGCGGTAGGGGCCGGCTGGGGCGAGGATGGTCTGACGACCCCCGAAGACAACGCCGCTCCGCAGGCTGGCGCCCTTTATCTCTACTGACAGGCTGTTGAAAAACACCGTTTTTCAACAGCCTGTGCTGCGGTGCAGGGATGCACCGCCGTTTTCAATGACGACAAGTCATTGAAAACGTGAGGAAGCCGGAAATCGCATTTTCGGCTTCCGGCGTCGAAAAAGGCCAGGAGGGCCTTTTTCGACATCCTGATGAGACACCTTCTCCGGCGGGGGCGACCGGGTCCGGGCCTTGCGTGGCTCGCCGTCATCGAGTATGGCGGACGTTTACCGGAGCCGACTCGAGGCGGCTGGACACGACGCGCTCCGTCGCCGGATCAATTGCGCTCACCGAACCGACGCACCACCCGGAACACCCCCTCCATGGCCATGGCCGCTGCGTAGAAGCCGACGATCCAGCCGAGTTCGACGGGGTTCTCGCGCCCCAGATAGAGCATCAATGCCACCCAGGAGGCGGCCGAGAGCACCATCCCTGCCAGGGGGAGCACGGCGGAGCCCCCCGTCACATGGCGCAGGCGAAGGGCCGAGAGATTGATGGCGAGAAAGAGCAGCAGGAAGGTGGAGCTGGCAAAGGAGGAGATGAGGGTGAGCGTACCGGCATTGACGAACAGCAGGGTCACTCCGGTGATCACCAGCAGACTCACCCACGGGATCCCGTCGCCGCAGCGCCTGAAGGCGAAGACCGGGGGCAGGGCCCCGGAACGGGCCATCTCGCTGGCCAGCCGCGCGGTGCCGAAGAGGGTGGCATTGATGGCCGAGGCGGTGGAGAGCACGGCGGCCAGGCCGATGAAGAGGAAGCCCGCCTGACCCAGAAAGGGTTTCGCCGCCACTGCCAGGGCATACTCCTGGTATTGCTGGACCGTGCCGGTCGTGAGCGTGCCCACCGCGACGATCGCCACCAGCACGTAGAGCGCGATGGTGATGGCGATGGACCAGAAGATCCCGCGGGCCAGGTTGCGCTGCGGATCCTCCATCTCATGGATGGCATTGGGGATCAGCTCGAACCCCTCGTAGGCGACGAAGATCAGGGCGGCCGCCATCACCACACCTGCCACCCCGCGATCGAACAGCGGCACCAGCCTTCCCGGCTCCAGATGCCACACGCCGATGACGGCGAACAGGGCCAGGATCAGCACCTTGATGGTGACGATCACCAGTTCCGTGTTTCCCGCCTCCCTCACTCCGTAGAGGTTGATGGCGAGAAACACCAGCAGTACCAGTGACTGGAGCAGGTGGTGCATGGCGCTCGCCCCCTCTCCGCCCCCCAGCATCGCCGCGCCGTACATGCCGAAGGTGAAGGCGTAGAGGGCCATGGTGCCCACGTAGCCGGCCAGCAGCAGCCATCCCCCGAGGAGGGCCACCGTCTTGGAGCGGAAGGCGCGTTCCAGGTAGGTGAAGCTGCCCCCATCGGAGCGGAAGGCGAGACCGAGGCGGGCATAGGAGTTGCCGGTGAGCAGGGCGATCACGCCACCCAGGGCGAAGGCCAGCGGAGCCGCATGCCCGGCGGTGAGCATGGCGATCCCGAGCACCGAGAAGATGCCGCCTCCCACCATCGCCCCCACGCCCATGGCGATCACCTGGCGAAGGTCGAGCGGCTGGGGCGCGGTCGCCGTCACCCCCTTGGCCTCCGGAGGGATGGGTACGTGGCGCAGCAGACGGATCGGAGGGGCATGGAACGATGCTACCGGGAGCCCCCCCTCGAAGCAAGCGATCCCTGAAAGCGATCCCTGAAAGGATGTTGAAAAAGGCCATCCTGGCCTTTTTCAACGCCGGAAGCCGAAAATGCGATTTCCGGCTTCCTCACGTTTTCAATGAGGCCGGCGGGGGGGGTGACACCGGCGGACCGGCGTCACCAGGAGAAGTACGACAGGCGGTCAGCGCCGGTCATGGACGCCGAACACCTTCTGTTCCTCGTGGGAGGGATCGAACCAGCGCAGTTTCTCGTGCAGCCGCACCACCTCGCCGACGATGATCAGGGTAGGGGGCCGGATGTCGGTCTCCTGCACCTTTCGGGGCATGCTCTCGAGGGTGGCGGTGAAGACCCGCTGGTTGGGGGTGGTGCCCTGCTGGACCAGGGCGATGGGAGTGGTGGGCGGCATGCCGTGGGCGATCAGCTCGCGGCAGATGATCTCCACCCCCTGCAGTCCCATGTAGAAGACGACGGTCTGGCGCGGCTGGGCGAGTGCCGGCCAGTTGAGATTCATGGTGCCGTCCCGCAGGTGGCCGGTAGCGAAGACCACCGCCTGGGAGTAGTCCCGGTGGGTGAGGGGGATGCCCGCATAGGAGGCGACGCCCGCCGCGGCCGTGACTGCCGGAACCACCTGGAAGGGGATCCCCTCCTCCGCCAGGGTGTCGATCTCCTCGCCGCCGCGACCGAAGATGAAGGGATCCCCCCCCTTCAGGCGGCAGACCCGCTTCCCCTCCTTGGCCAGCCGCACCAGCAGTTCGTTGATCCCCTCCTGGGGCAGAGCGTGGTCGTTGCGCTGCTTGCCCACGTAGATCCGTTCGGCGTCGCGGCGGGCCATGTCGAGGATCGCCTTGGAGACCAGCCTGTCGTGGACGATCACGTCCGCCTGCTGCATCAGCCGCAGGGCGCGGAAGGTGAGCAGGTCGGGGTCACCCGGCCCGGCCCCCACCAGATAGACCTCGCCGATGCGGTCGGTGACATCGCCGCGGGAGAGTTCCTGGTCCAGCGCCTGGCGCGCCTGGGTGTCCTGCCCCGCCAGCACCATCTCCGCCACCGGCCCGGCCAGCACCCGCTCCCAGAAGAGACGGCGCTCCTCGTTGGTGGCGAAGCGCGCCTTCACCTTGCCGCGGTACTCGCGGGTCAGCTCGGCGAGACGACCGTAGGCGGAGGGGATGGAACTCTCCAGCCGGGAGCGGATCATGCGCGCCAGCACCGGCGACGCCCCCCCGGTGGAGACCGCGATCTGCACCGGTGAGCGGTCGATCATGGAGGGCATGATGAAGCTGCAGAGGGCGGGATCGTCCACCACGTTGACCGGGATGCCGCGGGCAGCGGCCGCCTCGGAGACGGCCCGGTTGGCCTGGCGGTCGTCGGTGGCGGCGATCGCCAGCACCACGCCATCCAGATCCCTCTCGGTGAACTCTCCCTGCCGGTAGTCGATCTCCCCCTCCTCGACCATGGCCGCGAGGCGTGGCGAGAGGCCGCGCGAGACCACCCGCGGCCGGGCGCCGGCGTCCCGCAGCAGGGCGATCTTGCGTTCGGCCACCTCGCCCCCGCCCACCACGAGGCAGGAGCGGCCTTCGATCTTGAGAAATATGGGCAGATAGTCCATCTCGGGTACCAGAATCAGGGTCGTCTCGACGGCCGACCATCCCACCACAGAGCGGAACGCCGGGGAATACTCCAACCGGGATAGGGTTTGCCGCGCCCCTCTCCCGTGTGGCAGGGTCTCAGCGAATCACCTCCAGCCCGCCCATCCAGGAACGCAGTGCCTCCGGTACCACGATCGAGCCGTCCGCCTGCTGGTAGTTCTCCATCACCGCCACCAGGGTACGGCCCACTGCCAGGCCGGAGCCGTTGAGGGTGTGCAGCAGTTCCGGCTTGCCGGTCTCGGGATTGCGCCAGCGTGCCTGCATGCGCCGGGCCTGGAAGTCGAGGAAATTGGAACAGGAGGAGATCTCCCGGTAGGCCCCCTGTCCCGGCAACCACACCTCGATGTCGTAGGTCTTGGCGCTGGAGAAGCCGAGGTCGCCGGTACAGAGGGTCACCACGCGGTAGGGGAGCTCCAGCCGCTGCAGCACCGTCTCCGCATGGCCGGTGAGCGCCTCCAGCGCCTCCCACGAGGTGTCGGGGCGCACCAGTTGCACCAGCTCCACCTTCTCGAACTGGTGCTGGCGGATCATGCCGCGGGTATCGCGCCCATAGGAACCCGCCTCGGAACGGAAACAGGGGGTGTGGGCCACGTAACGGAGGGGGAGCCGCTCCGCCTCGACGATCTCGCCGCGGGCCATGTTGGTCACCGGCACCTCGGCGGTAGGGATCAGATACCAGGGGTGTTCCCCGCAGAGCCGGAACAGGTCCTCCTCGAACTTGGGGAGCTGACCCGTGCCGCGCAGGCTGTCGGCGTTGACGATGTAGGGGACGTAGGTCTCGGCATAGCCGTGTTCGCCGGTGTGGAGTTCGAGCATGAACTGGATCAGCGCCCGGTGCAGCCGGGCCAGCGGCCCGCGCAGCACCACGAAGCGGGAACCGGTGAGCCTGGCCGCCGTCTCCGTGTCGAGGCCGCCCAAGGCGGTGCCCAGATCCACGTGATCCTTCGGCTCGAAGTCGAAGAACGGCGGCTCGCCCCAGCGGCGCACCTCCCGGTTGGCGCTCTCGTCCTCCCCCTCCGGCACACTCTCGTCGGGAAGATTGGGCAGCCCCATGAGGATCTCCTCGAGGGCCTGCTGCACCTCCCCCAGCGACTGCTGGGCCGCCTTGAGACGCTCGCCCAGATCGGCCACCTCGTCCAGCAGCGGCTGGATCGGCTCGCCGGCCGCCTTCGCCTTGCCGATCGCCTTCGAGCGGGTGTTGCGCAGGTTCTGCAGCTCCTGGGTCTCCACGGAGAGGGCCTTGCGGCGCTCCTCCAGCTCGCGGAAGCGGGCCACGTCGAATGTGAATCCACGCCGCGCCAGGACGGCGGCCACCGCCTCGGGATCGGCTCTCAGTCGCTTGGGGTCCAGCATGACCGCTTCAGGCCTCCATGTTCACCTGCGCCGGCCAGACCACCATGTGGCCCGGTTCGACGTAGGATTCGAGATGTTCGAGGATCTTCTCCACCCTCTCCGGCGAGTCGAAGAACTCCACCACCACCGGCAGGTTGAGGGACATGTCCAGCAGGGCCGAGGAGTGCATCACCCCCGACTTGCCGAAGCCGGCGATGCCGCGGAAGACGGTGACGCCACACACCTTCTCCTCGTCGTGCAGCCGCTTCATCAATCGCGAGAGGTGCGCCTTCTCCTCGGTGAGGTAGATGCGCACCATGGTCACCGGCCGAAGTCTCATAGCTGCCTCCCCAGGTTGACACCGATCCAGGTGGCGGTCAGACAGAGCACCACACTGGCCGCCACGTTGGCCAGGGCCCTCAACGGCTCCCCCTCCTCCACCAGCATGAGGGTCTCGATGGAGAAGGTGGAGAAGGTGGTGAGCGCCCCCAGCAGCCCCACCTGCAGCCCGGCACGCCACTCGGGGCCGAGCATCGCCCGCTCCAGCAGCAGCACATAGAGGAGCCCCATGGCGAGGCTGCCGAGGACGTTGACCGCCAGGGTCCCCCAGGGAAAGCCACGCCCCGCCAGCCCATAGACCCAGCCGGAGAGGAGATAGCGCATCACCGCCCCGGCTGCGCCGCCGATGCCGATGGCCAGCAGGTTGATCATCGCCGGACCCGCGAAAAAGGGGGCATTGTATCACCGGCCGCCGCGATCATGCGCCGGCGACCTCGCCGAGTCGCTCCGGGATCCGCTCCCGGCGCGCCCTCACCGCCGCGGCCAGCCGTTCCAGGAGCGCCTCGGTCTGCTCCCAGCCAAGGCAGGGATCGGTGATGGAGACCCCGTATTCGAGGGGACGTCCGGCACACACCTCCTGGCGTCCCTCGCGGAGGTGACTCTCGATCATCACGCCGGTGATGCGCCGGTCACCAGCGGCGATCTGCCCGGCCACGTCGGCGCCCACTTCGAGCTGCCGCCGGTGCCGCTTGCGGGCATTGGCGTGGCTGAAGTCGATCATCAGCCGCACCGGCAGCCCCGCCTTGGCCAGGCAGACGGCGGCTGCATTGACCGAGGCGGCATCGTAGTTGGGCTCGCACCCGCCACGCAGGATCACATGGGTGTCGCGGTTGCCGGTTGTGCGGAAGATGGCCGCCTTCCCCTCCTTGGTGGGGGAGAGAAAACTGTGCGGATAGGCGGCAGCCCGCACCGCGTCGATGGCCACCTTGAGGCTGCCGTCGGTGGCGTTCTTGAACCCCACGGGACAGGAGAGCCCCGAGGCGAGTTCGCGGTGGGCCTGGCTCTCGGTGGTACGGGCGCCGATCGCCCCCCAGGCGATCAGGTCGGCATAGTACTGACCGGTGACAAGATCGAGAAACTCGGTGGCGGCGGGCACCCCCCGCTCGTTGAGATCCAGGAGCAACCGGCGCGCCAGCCGCAGGCCGCGGTTGATGTCGAACGATTCGTCCAGGCCGGGGTCGTTGATCAACCCCTTCCAGCCGACGATGGTGCGTGGCTTCTCGAAATAGACCCGCATCACCAGCAGCAGTTCGTCGCCCATCCGTCGACGGAGCCCCGCCAGCCGCTCCCCGTACTCCAGCGCCGCCTCCGGATCGTGGATCGAGCAGGGACCCACCACCACCAGCAGCCGGTCGTCCTCCTGATCGAGAATGGCACGGGCCGCCTCCCGGGCATCCCGGGTGGCAAGCGCCGCCCTGTCGGAGAGGGGCAGCTCCCGGTGAATGACCGCGGGAGGGTCGAGTTCGCGGGTCTCGCTGATGCGCAGATCGTCGGTTCGCAGGGTCACTGGCGTGTTCCCGTATCGAAAAGGAACCATTTTACTCCCGGATGCGTCTCAAGGGGAGATGCAATCAACCAATCACAAATGAGGACAAGCGGGTGGAATTGGCGCACAATAGCCTTGCCCCCGTACCCCGACCCCAGGACCTCCGATGAAGACGAGACTCCATTTCCGCTGGCTCTTCCTGTTGCCCCTCGCCCTCGGCATCCTCCTCTTCGCGCTCCTCAAGGGGCGCCCGGTGGAGCCGCAACGGGAGCCGCCGGGCGAGACCCCGGTGCCGGTCCGGGTGGTGGCGGCCACCCCGCTCACCGTGGTACCCCGCTCCCGCGAGAACGGGACCGTGCGACCCGCCCGGGTCTGGAACGGCGTGG
>JALTLT010000187.1 GCA_027001815.1 Gammaproteobacteria bacterium
TGGTGGGGGTGGTCGAGAAACAGGAGGAGCCCGTCCGTCGTTACGATCCCGGCAATCCCCTGGCCAACGAGGAGGGGTACATCTGGGAGACCAACGTGGACCCGGTAGAGGAGATGGTCAACATGATCGCCGCCTCCCGGGCCTTCCAGAACAACGTGGAGGTGCTCAACACCTCCAAGCAACTGATGCTCGCCACGCTGAGGCTGGGTGAGTGACCGGCGGAGGACGATGAATCATGAACGAGATCGATCCACTGGGCTACGGCACGACTTCGCAGGCGACCCAGTCGCCCAACACCAATGAGCTGAGTCAGGAGGACTTCCTGGCCCTGATGGTGGCACAGATGGAGAACCAGGATCCCTTCCAGCCCATGGAGAGCGGGGAGTTCTTCAGTCAGATCGCCCAGTTCGGCATGGTGGCGGGGATGGAGGAGGTGCAGGCCTCCATCGACGCCCTGGCCGGTTCACTGGTCTCCGACCAGAGCCTGGCGGCGGCCGGGCTGGTGGGCAGCGAGGTCCTGGTTCCGGGCGAGAGCATCACCTACCAGGGGGGAACGGTGGAGGGTGCGGTGGATGTCCCGTTTCCGGTCGATGATCTCACGGTCACCATCTACGATTCCGCGGGGCAACCCGTGCAGACCCTCTCCCTGGGGGATCAGCCGGGAGGACTGGTCGGTTTCTCATGGGATGGCATGACCGCCGAGGGCGAGCCGGCCCCGGCCGGGGAGTATCGCTGGGAGGCGAATGCCACGGTGGACGGGAACGGAGTGGCCCTGCCGACCCTGGTTCAGGGGGAGGTCACCAGCGTCACGCTGGGTGGCTACGGTCAGGAACTCACCCTCGAACTGGAAGGGGTGGGCGAGGTTCCTTTTTCGGAAGTAAGACGCATCAGCTAAACCAGACGGGGAAAGCACCATGGGCGTATTCACCACAGCACTGAGCGGGCTCAACGCAGCCACCACCGGTCTCGATGTGATCGGCAACAACATCTCCAACTCCGGGACGATCGGATTCAAGTCGTCGCGGGTCAACTTCAGCGACATCTACGCCACCAGCAACCTGGGCATCTCCAAGAACACGGCCGGTTCCGGCGTGCAGGTGGAGGGGATCACCCAGCAGTTCGGACAGGGGAATCTCACCTTCACCTCCAACAACTTCGACATGGCCATCACGGGAACCGGCTTCTTCCGCCTCGAGGACAACGGAGAGGTGTTCTATACCCGGGCCGGCGCCTTCGGCATGGATCGCAACGGCTACATCGTCAACGCCATCGGCCAGCGGCTGACCGGCTACATGGCGGATGCCAACGGTGTCATCAGTGGAGGCCTGGTACCGCTCCAGCTCGACACCTCCGACAGCGCCCCCTCGGCCACCACCTCCGTGGCGGTGGGCGTCAACCTCGACTCCACCCAGACGGCACCGGAGGCGACCGCCACCTTCAATCCGGAGGACGCCACCACCTACAACCACTCCACTTCGCTCACCGCCTACGACTCGCTGGGGAATCCGATCCTGGTGACCACCTACTACCGCAAGAGCGACACCCTCAACGAGTGGAACGTCTACACCTACATCACCGACCCGCAGGGCAACCAGACCGAGGTGATCCCCGAAGGGGGTGTCTCGGGCGACCCCCTGATACTCAGCTTCAACGCCGACGGAACCCTCGACTCCGTAACGCCCAACAACGGCGTGAGTACCGCCCAGTCCGCCTTCGAACCGGTCGATCCCGGAACCGGTGCAGACCCGCTCACCTTCACCCTCGATCTCGCGGGCACCACCCAGTACGGCGCCGCCTTTTCGGTCAACAACCTGGAGCAGGACGGCTACACCACCGGCCGGTTGAGCACCGTCACCACCAACGAAGAGGGCATCATGACCGCCCGCTACACCAACGGCCAGACCAAGTATATCGCCCAGGTGGCGCTGGCCGACTTCACCAATCCCCAGGGTCTGCAGCAGCTCGGCTCCAACACCTGGGCGGAGACCTACGACTCCGGTCCTCCCGTGGTGGGCAGCCCCGGCACCGGGACACTGGGACTGATCTATGCGGGAGCGCTCGAAGAGTCCAACGTGGATCTCACCGAGCAGTTGGTGAACATGATCACTTCCCAGCGCAACTTCCAGGCCAATGCGCAGGTGATCACCACCGCGGACACCCTGACCCAGACCATCATCAACATCCGGTAAGTGGTGACGTGAGCGCGGCGCAGGGGAAGGCCGCGCTCCGGCAGGGAGGCCGATCGCCAGGGAGGGCCCGACGAGAGTGAAGGGCGCGGCAGATCGGCCGCCGGGCCGCAACGAGAGCAGGCAGAGGGTAACGACCGATGGATCGCATGATCTACATTGCCATGACCGGCGCGCAACAGGTGATGCGGGCGCAGGCGGTGAACGCCAACAACCTGGCCAACGTCAACACCACCGGGTTCCGGGCCCAGTTCACCGCCCAGCAGCAGCTTCCGGTGTACGGTCCGGTGGTTCCCAGCCGCGCCTACGTGGAGGCGAGGGGGACGGGTATCGATCTGGCACCGGGCACCCTGGTCACCACCGGCCGGGCGCTGGACATCGCCGTCGATGGCGAGGGCTTTCTCGCCGTGCAGGCGCCCGATGGCACCGAGGCCTACACCCGGGCCGGCAACCTCAGGGTGACCGAGACGGGCCAACTGGTCACCGCCAACGGCCATCCGGTCCTGGGAGACGGCGGGCCCATCGCCATCCCCCCCTTCCAGAAGCTGGAGATCGGGGCCGACGGCAGCATCTCCATCATTCCGCTGGGGCAGAACGCCACCACCATGGCGGTGGTGGAGCGGATCCGGCTGGTGAGCCCCGATCCCGGGATCCTGCAGAAGAACGAGTTCGGTCTGCTCTCGCCGATGGATGGCAGTACCGCTCCGGCGGACGCCTCCATCCGCGTGGTGACCGGCGTGCTGGAGACCAGCAACGTGGATGCCGTGGGCGCCATGACCCGCATGATCGACCTGGCCCGCCAGTACGAGATGCAGGTGAAGATGATGAAGACCGCCAAGGAGAACGACGCCGCCGCGGCCCAGCTCCTCAAGGCGCAGTAACAGGATGTTGAAAAAGGCCGTCCTGGCCTTTTTCAACGCCGGAAGCCGAAAATGCGATTTCCGGCTTCCTCACGTTTTCAATGACCTGGCGTCATCGAACACGGCGGTGTATTCCTGCACCGCGGCACAGGCTGCCGAAAAACGGAGTTTTTCAACAGCCTGGTAACAGTCTGGTAACGGAATCGGAGATTGCCGCCTGGCGGCACTCCCGGACGGAGGAAACGAATCATGAACCCCGCACTCTGGATTGCCAAGACCGGTGTCGACGCGCAGCAGCGGCGAATGGCGGTCATCTCCAACAACCTGGCCAACGTCAACACCACGGGCTTCAAGCGGGACCGGGCGGTCTTCGAGGACCTTCTGTACCAGAACTATCGCCAGGTGGGAGCCCAGTCGACCCAGAACACCAATCTCCCCACCGGCCTCTCCCTGGGTACCGGTGTGCGTACCGTCTCCACCGAGAAGCTCCACCTGCAGGGCAACCTCACCCAGACCGGCAACGCCCTCGACATCGCCATCGAGGGCCGCGGGTTCCTGCAGATCCTGATGCCCGACGGTACCCTCGCCTATACCCGCAACGGCAACCTGCAGATGGATGCCCAGGGGCAGCTCGTCGACGCCTCCGGCTATCCCGTCCAGCCGGCCATCACCATCCCCCAGGATGCCCAGTCGATCACCATCTCCGTGGACGGCATCGTCTCCGTGATGCAGCCCGGCGCCACGGCGCCCACCCAGGTGGGGACCATCCAGCTCGCCGACTTCATCAATCCGGCCGGGCTGCAGCCGCTGGGCGGGAACCTGTTCCGCGAGACCATCGCCTCCGGCACGCCGCAGACCGGCAACCCCGGTACCAACGGGATCGGGACGGTTCAGCAGGGTGCCCTCGAGGCCTCCAACGTCAACGTGGTGGAGGAGCTGGTGAACATGATCGAGACCCAGCGCGCCTACGAGATGAACTCCAAGGCGATCTCCACCGCCGACGACATGTTGCGTTTCGTCTCCAACCAGCTCTGACCCCTCCTCAGGCGATTCTCCTTCCGCTCCCGCGCCCCCCGGGGGCCTCCCCGCGGGAGGGGCGAGGGGTTTTCTGCCTGTTCGCTCGCGGGCCACCCCTGGCAGGCGGTCGAACCCCTGGGGTCTTCGACAGACTGCCGGACCCGTGGGGATCCGCGGGGAGGCAAGCGGATGCCCTTGCCCGGTCGAGGCTTGCCGCTCCTGCCTCCTCCGGCTCGCCCCGATCCCTCCTCCGCCCTCCCCTGGCAGGATGTTGAGGAAACTCTGAACAATTCATCCCTGAATTGTCAGAGTACGGGAGCCGAAAAACGCGGTTTTCGGCTCCCTTGCAAAATCAATCACCTGCGGTGACTGATTTTGGCGGCACATCCCTGTGCCGCAGGAATCTCTGAATAAATCAGAGATTCCTTGAAAAAGACCGTCCCGGCCTTTTTCAACGCCGGTGCATCCATTCACCGCAGCACAGGCCGCCGACGAACCCCCCGCCAGGGATGGCGGGGCCGGGCTTTTCGGCGAAGCAGGACAGCACAGCCGAAAAGGGTTCACGGCGTTCCCCGGGGGGGCTTCCCGCCTCTCGGGGCCCCGCGGAAAGCACCGGAACCTGACGGCCTGTCAAAGTCCGACAGACTGCTGGTGATCACATGGCACGCTTCTGGCATGTTGCAGGACAACTCAGCCGATGCCGGGCAACCGACATTCCAGGAGTCGTCCAACATGTATCGAACACTTCGCCACTTCGTCCGTCTCACCGCCCTGGTACTGGCCGTCGTGCCGCTCTCCGCCTGTCTCTCCCTGCCGGAGCCGCCGGTGCAGGCGGAGTACAAGCCCACGCTGCCCCCCATGCCGGTCTATCCACCGCCCACCAGCGGCTCGCTCTACCGGGCCGGCGGAGCGGTGATGCTGTTCGAGGACAGCAAGGCGCTGCAGGTGGGGGACATCCTCACCATCGTGCTCACCGAAAAGACCCAGGCGAGCAAGAGCTCCAAGACCAAGAGCAGCAAGGACACTTCCATCG
>JALTLT010000188.1 GCA_027001815.1 Gammaproteobacteria bacterium
AACATCAACAGCCTCACCCAGGCCGGTGCGAGCTGGGCCCTGGAACACCGGGAGATCCTCGATCGCCAGACTGCCCGCCTGCGCCAGGAGCGGGCGCGGCTGCTGGAGCGGCTCGCCGCCCTGCCCGCCATCCACCCCTGGCCCAGCGAGGCCAATTTCATCCTCTTCCGGACCCCGGCGGGACGCGCCGACGCCCTCTTCGACGGGCTGAAGGGGCGCGGGATCCTGATCAAGAACCTCTCCCCCGCGGGCGGGCCGCTCCGCGACTGCCTGCGGGTGACGGTGGGGCGGCCGGAGGAGAACGACGCCTTCCTCGACGCCCTGACGGCCCTGCTGGCCGACCGCTCCTGATGGGCAGACGCCGGCAGAGCGTGCCGGGTTGAGGAATCTCTGATTTATTCAGAGACTCCTGCGGCACAGGGACGTGCCGCCAAAATCGATCACTGCAGGTAATTGATTTACTAGGGGGTCTCGGGAAAGAGCTCGTCCGCGGGCCGCGGCTTGCCGATGAAGTATCCCTGGGCGTAGTCCACCCCCAGCTCCCGCACCCGCGCCAGGCACGCCCCGTCCTCCACGAACTCCGCCACCGTCGACATCCCCAGTCCACTCGCCACGTCCACCAGCGCCTTGACGAAGAGCTGGTCGTCGCGGCTGGAGTCGATCTTGCGGATGAAGCTGCCGTCGATCTTGAGGATGTCGGGATTGAGGTGCTTGAGGTAGGAGAAGGAGGAGAAGCCGACCCCGAAGTCGTCGAGGGCGATGCGCAGTCCCTGGCCCTGAATGCGGTTGATGAACTCCACCGCCCGGTTGATGTCCTGGCAGGCGGCCGTTTCGGTCACCTCGATGATCAGACGGTCGGTGGCCACCCCCTCCTCGGAGAGTGCCGCCTCGATGGTGTGCAGCACCTGTTCGTCGTCGAGGCTCATCCCCGAGAGATTGATGGAGAGGGCGATGTTGGCCGCCGCCATGGTGGGACGCCTCAGCAGTTCCAGCGATTTTCTCAACACCAGCAGGTCGATGCGATCGATGAGGCCGAACTGTTCGGCCATGGGGATGAAACTGCCGGGCATGTAGAGCCGCCCGTCGTCCCGCCGCATCCGCAACAGCACCTCGTAGCGTGCTGGGATGCCGCCGGCGGCGGGGGCGATGGGCTGGAGGAAGAGCTCCAGCCGGTCGTTCTCGATGGCGTGCAGCAGCCGTTCCTGCCAGGAGAGCTGGGAATCGAGCAGGTGCCGATGCATCTGCCTCTCATCGAAGACCACCAGGCGGTTGCGTCCCTGGTTCTTCGCCTCGTACATGGCCGTGTCGGCCTTGGCCAGCAGCTCCACCGCCTTGTCGCCGTCGCGGGGGAAGATGGCGATGCCCGCGCTGGCCGCCGTGTTGAGGGGCTTGCCGCCGTAGATGGGGCGCAGCAGGTTGATCTGGCGCAGGATCTCCCCGGCGTGCGCCACGGCGCTGTCGGGTTCGGCGTAGAGGAGGGCGACCACGAACTCGTCTCCGGAGAGGCGGGCGGCCAGGTCGTTGTTTCGGGTGAGGCGGCGGAGGAGGCCGGCGATCTGGATCAGCACCTCGTCGCCGGCGGCGTGGCCCGCCGTGTCGTTGACCAGCTTGAAGTGGTCGAGATCGAGCAGGATCACCGCACCGCTGTGACCGTGACGCAGGGCGAGGCCGATCTCCCGATCGAGATCCTCGATGAAACGGCGCCGGTTGAGCAGCCCCGTGAGCTGGTCGCGGTTGGCCAGATGGATCAGGTGCTCCTCCGCCTGCTTGGCCTTGGTCACGTCCCTCGCGGTGCCACGGAACCCCGCCGGTCCTCCCTCCTCATACCACGGTATGCCGTGCAGGCGCAGGCAAAGACGGATCCCCTCACGGGTGGTCAGCCACACCTCCTCGTCCCTGAAGGCGGTGGGCTTGGGTGCGGTGAGGAGTCTGCCGATGCGCTCCACACCCTCGCCGCCGAACAGTTCGTCGAGACCCTTGCCGATCATCTCCTCGGATGGAATGCCGAGGGTGGTGCTCGCGATCGGCGAGAGGAAGGTGAGACGACCGCTCCTGTCGGTCTCCCACAGCCAGTCCGATGAACTCCTGGCGAAGTCGAGGAAACGGTGACGGTGAAGGTCCCTTTCGTGAGTGAGGGTGGTGACGACCTGTTCGATGGTCTCCAGTGAATGTGCCAGCGCCTCCAGCGGATTCCTCCGCCCCTTTCGCGCCGGCTCCCCGCCACTGAGGGCCTCCGCCCGAAGGAGCAGACGGCCGAGGGGGCGACCGAGCCAGAGCCAGCTCGCGAGGAGGGTGAGCAGGGTCGCCACGGCGAGGCCGATGCCCACCGGCAGCAACCTGCGATACAACATCTCCTGGAGGCGGGTGGAGGGTTCGTCGATGGTCAGCAGCAGGGGAAGCTGGACGGGGGGGGCGTCGAAACGGGGAAGGGAGGCCCAGCGAGCCAGCAGTCGCCTGCCGTTGCGGGAGAGGACGAAGGGATCTTCTCCCGTCTGGCCGGTGGGTGGCAGCAGAGCGGAAAGGGGGTCGCCCGCAAGATGGGTGGCGATACGCACCCTCTCTTCCAGCGGGCGGAGGAGGCGGGTGAGCTGGAGCGGCTCGACTCTCTCCGCCACCAGAAGGGCGCCCCCGCCGGTGGTGGGTGTCGCCACCAGACGGTAGAGGGAATCGGTGTCCAGCAGATAGCCCCGGAGAGGCCGTTCCAGACGGCGGCTGTGGCGAACCAGATGGCGAATGGTGTCTCCGTTGAGGAGTCGCGGGGCACTGAGCACGCCGGCCGCCTCCCCCGCAACCCGGGGAGAGAGCCGCCCGCCGGGGAAGTGGGCGGCGAAGGGGAGGCGCGCGCCCCTCACCAGGAGGGGCAGGGGCTCCTCCTCCAGACGTGGAGCGATCGTCACTGCCAACTGGCGCAGTTCGGCGAAGTGGTGTCTTTCGCTCTCCTGCAGGAGGTGGTGGGCGGTCTCCAACTGGTGCAGGGCCTCTTCCTCCAGCTCGGCGCGCAGATCACCGACCAAGGCGTAGCCTCCCCCCGCCAGCCCCGCCGTGCAGAGGAGGATCACCAGAAACGTGTTTTTCAGAACGATGGCCATCGCATGGGGGCAAAGAGCGGGAAGACTCCTCCTTGGGTCGGGTCGGGATGGGGGGCGCCTCCTGCCATGGATCGGCCGCTGCCATTTCCTTCTTTATTCTGCTGGAATGATACACCCTGGCGGCTTCCTTGACAGGATGTTGAAATAGGCCGTCCCGGCCTTGTTCAACGCCGGAGGCAGAAAATGCGATTTCCGGCTTCCTCACGTTTTCAATGACCTGGTGTCATTGAAAACGGCGGTGTATCCATGCACGGCGGCGCAGGCTGTCGAAAAACGGTGTTTTTCAACGGCCTGCCAAAGCGGCGTGACCCGGCCTTGCCGCGAAGCGGCAGGCGAGGACTGAATGCGATAGAGTATGTTGCCGGGTCAAGGAATCTCTGATTTGTTCAGAGATTCCTGCGGCACAGGGATGTGCCGCCAAGACCAATCACCGCAGGCGATTGATTTTGCAAGGGAGCCGAAAACCGCGCTTTTCGGCTCCCGTACTTCGACAATTCAGGGATGAATTGTTCAGAGTTTCCTTAATCAATAGAGTGTTCCGGTCGGCCGACCGGTCGACGGGCCGTCGAAGATGCCGTTTTTCGGCGACCTGTGTGCGATACAGGGAGGCGTCGCCGGTTTCGATGGCGACAACTGGTTGAAAACGTGAGGGAACGGCAAACCGCGTTTTCCGTTCCTGGTTCGAAGAAGCCGAAGGAAGGGCCTTTTCGACATCCTGTCGGGTCCCGGAGGGAGGGTAGATGCAGCAGAGAGAGGAACGCCTGGCGGAACTGCAGCAGGCGCTGCGCGAGTTCGCTCATCGCCGGGACTGGGAACAGTTCCACACTCCAAAGAATCTGGTCATGGCGTTGATCGTGGAGGCCGCCGAGCTGGTGGAGCACTTTCAGTGGTTGACGCCTGAGCAGGCGGATCGCCTCGACGAAGGGGTGAGGGAGGAGGTACGGATGGAGATGGCGGATATCTTCATCTACCTGTTGCGGCTGGCGGAACGGCTCGATGTGGATCTGCTGGCCGCCGCGGAGGAGAAGATGGCCATCAACGAGGAGCGCTTTCCCGTCGAACGGGTTCGCGGAAAGGCGGGTCGTCCCGAGACGTGATCGCCCCCGAACCCCCGGCCACGAGCCGTCTCGTGGCCGGGGGGCGCCTTCCTCGTCAGGGATTGTCGGGGTCACAGGAGCCCTTGCGCACCCATGCGCCGTGTTCGCAGCGGAGCAGTTCGCTGCCACTGCAGATCCAGTGGCCATGGGGGTACCGTGTGTCGTTGAACCAGCAGACGGTGTTGTCCACGGGGCTGTCGTCCAGATCCAGGCCTGCGATCTCGAAGTCCTCGCCGGTCTCCTCGACGATGGGCGAATTCTTCAGTTCCGGATCCGGTGCGCCGACCGGCGTGGGGTTACTGCGATTGGGCATGGGGGTTCTCCTGGGATGGGGGGAAGTTGTACTCCTCTCACGAGCAAACATGGCACCTTCGGCCGCCGCTTTCAACCCGTGGCGCCGATCGCCCTCCCGGGACTCAAGGATGTCCCCGTTCCGCCGATAACCGAGGGGTCGAGGTGCGGCCGGTCCCCCTGGCAGGATGTTGAAAAAGGCCAGAACGGCCTTTTCCAACATCCTGCCAGCGCCGCCAGATTCGGCCTGAATCCGGACAGGCAGGGACCTTGGTGTGGATCCTTGCTCCGATCCACTCCACAACCAATTGTAAACACGGACAAAACCCTGACCAGCAACGCCGCCTTGGCGCAATATCCGGGCTAGCCGGGTAGAAGTGGTCGCCTGTGTCGAGGCGGGGTTCCGAAGGGGGTGTCCGCGACTCAAGGAGAAGAGCGATGAACGAAGACGATCTCAGGGCCTCCCTGGCGGAGCGTGTCGTGGCGGCCCTGCCCATGGCCGTGGTGGTGCTGGATGCGGCGGGACGGGTGCGCTGGGCGAGTGACGGCGTGGAGGGTTTTCTCGGCGTGGCCGCCGCCGACCTGGTCGGCAGGGACGCCGCCTCGCTGGAGAG
>JALTLT010000189.1 GCA_027001815.1 Gammaproteobacteria bacterium
GGCCCCGAGAGGCGGGAAGGCCCTCCCGGGGGCGTTGGCGGCAGGGATGCCGCCGACGAGCCCCCATGGATGGGTTTACGGCGTCCCCCGGGAGGGCCTTCCCGCCTCTCGGGGCGGAGTGACCTTCAGCTTGAAGTCCGACAGGCTGCTGGCCTCATTGAAAACGTGAGGAAGCCGGAAATCGCATTTTCGGCTTCCGGCGTTGAAAATGGCCAGGACGGCCTTTTTCAACATCCTGGTAGTCCCGCTGCGCAGCGCAGCAGGCAATTCCCGCGTAGCGGAAGCTCAGAACTCGTCCGGATCGAACCCCGCCTGCTGGTAGAATTCGCGCGCCTTCGCCTCGTCCTGCGGCACCCCGCGCCCCTCCATGTACATCTGGGCGAGGGTGGCCAGGGAACCGGTCAGGCCCTGCTCGCCGGCGCGCTCGAACCACGCCGCCGCCTGCGCCTCGTCCTTCTCCACGCACTCCCCCTCCAGGTACATGAAGCCGAGGCCGTGCTGGGCCAGCGCATGACCCGCCTCCGCCGCCGCCTTCATGAACTCGAACGCCTTCTGCTCATTGGCTACGATCCCCAGGCCGTTCTGGTACATGATGGCGACCCGGAACTGCGCCTCGGCGTTGCCCTCCTCGGCCAGCGGGCGGAGGAGGGGCATGGCGGTGTTGAAGTGCTTGGCCTCGAAAGCGGCGATACCGCTGTCGAGATCGGGATTGAATTCCTGCGGCTGGTTCATGGTCTGCGTCTCGGTCTCGATTGGTGGGGCATGGCCGCCCACGGCCATACCCGACAAGAATGATCAGGATTCTGCGGAGTATACGTCACCGCCCGCCCGCTGGAAAGCCCGCAGTGCGACCCGGTACGGGTTTATGCTTTATACTAGCCCGCTCAACAAGCTGCGGTGCATGGATGCACCGCCGTTTTCGATGAGGCCAGCAGCCTGTCGGACTTCAAGCTGAAGGTCACTCCGCCCCGAGAGGCGGGAAGGCCCTCCCGGGGGACGCCGTGAACCCATCCCTGGGGGCTCGTCGGCGGCATCCCTGCCGCCAACGCCCCCGGGAGGGCCTTCCCGCCTCTCGGGGTCCCGGCCGAAAGCACCAGAACCTGACCCTCTGTCAAAGTCCGACAGGCTGCTGGCCTCATCGAAAATGTGAGGAAGCCGGAAATCGCATTTTCGGCTTCCGGCATTGAAAAAGGCCAGGACGGCCTTTTTCAACATCCTGTTAAGAAATCCCCGTCGCCCCTCCAGGAGAGAACAGAGGGGCGACGGGGGAGCGGCGGGGCCGGGGAGAAGGTCGCCATGGGGCGATACGGACCCCGCTCGACCATTCTCGAACCTCGGCAACCTTCTTGAACAGTCGTTTTTTCATGGGGTTGCGGAAATTTTCCATTGTCTGACTTCAGGAGTGCCGGCGGAACCGGCAAGCGCCTCATGACCAGTGCCGAACAGCTCAACAACGTCAACGTCATCTCCCAGGAGCTGCTGCCGACCCCGCGGGTGATCAAGAAGCGGTTTCCCATCACCGAGCGGGGCATCGAGACGGTGACCCGCGGCCGCCAGGCGATCCGCGACATCATGCAGCGCCGCGACCACCGCCTCTTCATTGTGGTCGGCCCCTGTTCCATCCACGACGTGGACGCCGCCCTCGAATACGCCGACCGCCTCAAGTCGCTCTCCGCCAGGGTGGAGGAGACCCTGCTGCTGGTGATGCGGGTCTATTTCGAGAAGCCGCGCACCACCACCGGCTGGAAGGGGCTGATCAACGACCCCCTGATGGACGACTCCTTCCACATCGAAAAGGGGCTGGGGATGGCGCGCAAGCTGCTGGTGGACCTGGCCGACATGGGGCTGCCCACCGCCACCGAGGCGCTTGACCCGATCACCCCCCAGTACCTCTCCGAGCTGATCTCCTGGTCCGCCATCGGCGCCCGCACCACCGAGTCCCAGACCCATCGCGAGATGGCCAGCGGCCTCTCCACCCCGGTCGGCTTCAAGAACGGTACCGACGGTAGCCTCGACGTGGCCATCAACGCCCTCCACTCGGTCTCCCGCCCGCACCACTTCCTGGGCATCAACCAGGATGGCCAGTGCGCCGTCATCCACACCCGGGGCAACACCTGCGGCCACGTGGTGCTGCGCGGCGGGGGCGGGCAGCCCAACTACGACTCGGTGCACATCGCCCTGTGCGAAGAACAGCTCCGCGCGGCGGGCCTGCCCTGCAACATCATGGTCGACTGCAGCCACGGCAACTCCCTGAAGAACCACAAGCTGCAGGCCCTGGTGCTGGAGAACTGCACCAACCAGATCGTCGAGGGCAACCGCTCCATCGTCGGCGTCATGCTGGAAAGCAACCTGCACGAGGGCAACCAGCCCGTCCCGCCGCCGGAACGGCTCGCCGAACTCAAGTACGGCGTCTCCGTCACCGACGCCTGTATCGGCTGGGACGAGACCGAGGAGATCCTGCTGGAGACCCACGAACGGCTGCGGGAGGTACTGCCGGCGAGGCTTGCTGCAAGCGATTGACCGGGAGGGGGACAACGGCCTCACCGGCCTGTCCGTCGTCCCCACCCGGCAAGAGTTGCATGCCCTGGATCCGCGCCATCGCGAGGCATCCACGGTCGGGACTCCGTGGCCGGAGATGGCGCCATCACCGGCTCCCGGCTCCAGCCGCTCGGCCCGGACGATGAGCCTATGGTCGAAGGGGCCCCCGCGCACGCCTCCCTGGAAGAGAATACAGAATCAACTTGTATTTCATTAAGTTACGCATAAAACATGAGGTGATTTTGAGGAAAAGGGGGGTCAGCCGGGTCTGCGCAGCCTGATCCGGTCGGGAGCCTCGAAATGGACCTCGACCCTCTCCGAGAGCCGGAAGTTCTGCTGGAACCAGTCCCTCAAGGCAGCACGACCGAAGATGCGCGGCGCACCGGTACCGGGGTTGGCCTTGCGGCTGCTGTGGCCTCTGATGGACCGGTCTCCGTCGCCCAGGATCAGCGTGATCTCGCCATCCCGGGTCTGGACGTAGCGTTCGTAATCGACGCTCACGTTGAAAAACCCCTTTGTGTAGTAGGTCTTTCCCAGTTCTAGGAGGAATACCGGCCGGCCGGACGACGGCCTGGGTGACGCGGGGGTGGGCCGGCGTGTGTCACCGGTCTGTTCCTCTGGCCTGGCCGTCGCGGTGGGTCGCGGTGGCCGGGCGGGTTCCGGCTGGGGCGGTGCGTCTCCGGCCAGTCCCGCCACCAGCACCCGGCGCTTGATCTGTCCGATGTCGGCGGCACGCTCGTCGTCGTCCAGCGCCTGTACCAGTCTCTGCAGGGTGTCGAGATCGCGGTAGATATCCTCGGCATCCCGCGATTCGCTGCCCAGATGGGCCCACCGGTTGCGCAGGGCCTGGGCCTCCTTGACGTAGTTGCGTACCTCCCTTGGCCATCGTTGGGCGTGACTCAGATCGTTCCAGTTCTGATCCAGGATCCTCAGCAGAGCGGCCATGTCGAGCCCGGTCAGAGAAGAGATCCGCCGGCGCTGCACGTTGTCGACCTGCTGCGGTGTGAGGCGGTTCAACACGCGGCTGCGCCACCAGTCGCCGGAGTCCAGTGCCGGCAGCGCCTTTTCGAGAAAGGCGCAGAGCGACTGGGTACTCTCACGAAGTACGAGCAGGATCTCGTGATCCGTAACTCGCTGGCCATCGAGGCGGGAGGCGTTGGACATTTTCCGGGCGCTCGTGTTCACGAAAGGGGCTGTTCCGGTTTTCCCCGATTGTACCGCATTCGGGCCACGAGGCCGCACCCCGGCTCCCCGCGTTACTACGCATAATGTATATTATGTTAAATACCGTCCATCTTTCACTCCCCATTGGGCCGACGACGGTGCTACTATCGGGTCCGACCATGGCGATTCCTCTCCCCTCCCTTCTTCCCCGTCATCTGCGTCACCACTGGTGGCTGCGCCGCGACGCGATTCCCTGGCCGCTGTGGCGGGAGCTTCGGGAGGCGGTTCCGCTGATCGGCCGGCTCGACGAGAGGCGTTCCGCCGAATTGCGCGCACTCACGACCCTGTTTCTGCACGAGAAACGGTTCAGCGGCGCCCATGGATTCGAGGTGACCGACGAGATGAGGCTGGTGGTGGCCAGCCAGGCCTGTCTGCTGATTCTGGCCGTCGAATCCGGTCCGCCGGTGCGGCGGCTACGCTGGTTCGACGGCTGGGTGGAGATCATTCTCTACCCGGACAGTTTCGTCACCCGGCACGAGGAACGGGACGATCACGGACTGGTGCACACCGGCTCCCGGATCCTCAGCGGTGAGGCGTGGCTCAACGGTCCCGTGCTCCTCTCCTGGGCCGAGGCGATGCCCGGAAGGCAGCCTTACGGCGAAGGCACCAACGTGATCCTGCACGAGTTTGCGCACAAACTGGACATGCAGAACGGGGTGGCCAACGGGATGCCCCCCCTCCCATCCCGCATGGACCGGAGTCGCTGGAGTGCCGCGTTCAACGCAGCCTACGCCGACTTCCGGAGACGCCTCGAAAGCGGCGATCCGCTTCCCCTCGACCCCTATGCGGGCGAGAGTCCCGCGGAGTTCTTCGCCGTCTGCACGGAGTGTTTCTTCGAGGCCCCCGCGCTGCTGTGTGAATCATACCTGGAGATTTATCACCAACTGGGACTATTCTTTGGGCAACGGAGGGAGTGCACTCCCGTGGTGGAAAATACTCGTGTCCAACAGGAGGGAGGGGCGAGACCACGCAACCAAGAGATGTGGATGTAGACGGGCAATGAGTGAAGGCAGCAAGGGTCCGGAGCGAAGCCGACGCCGTGGGGTGATCGCCAGCCGCCGCCGTCTCGACCGGGCGATGTCCCAGGCCGGCTTCCGGACCCAGGTGGCCCTGGCGGAGCGGATGGCGGAGCGCGAGGGCCTGGATTCTCCCCCCACCTACCTGGTGAGCCGTGTCTTCCGGGAACAGCCGGTGGATCCCACCAGTCTCGAGAGAGTCGCGGCAACCCTGGGGGTGGAGAGTCACACCCTGTATCGCACGAGCAGCGAGGAGGTGCGGGAAGAGGAGGAGGATGCGCTTCCCTCGGCCGGGAGCGGTGCTCCGGGT
>JALTLT010000190.1 GCA_027001815.1 Gammaproteobacteria bacterium
GAGCAGATGCAGTTCGCGCAGCCGCATCCGGTCGTCGTCCGACAGCGCCATGGCCCGTACCGGCCGCCCTTCGTCCAGGTGGGCACGCACCCGCTCCAGCAGATCACGCAGGGCGATCGCCTCCTTGTCTCCCGCCTTGGAGGCCTTCTGGGCCCGAGCCAGCGCCTTCTCCACCGTCTCCATGTCGGCCAGCGCCAGCTCGGTGTTGATCACCTCGATATCGGAAGCGGGCGCCACGCGACCGGCCACGTGGACCACGTCACCGTCCTCGAAGCAGCGCACCACGTGAGCGATGGCATCGGTCTCGCGGATGTTGGCCAGGAACTTGTTGCCGAGTCCCTCCCCCTTGGAGGCACCCGCCACCAGCCCTGCGATGTCCACGAACTGCATGGTGGCCGGCACCACCCGCTCGGGATGGACGATCGCGGCCAGCTTCTCCAGACGCGGATCGGGCACCGGCACCACGCCGACGTTGGGTTCGATGGTGCAGAAGGGGTAGTTCTCCGCCTGGATCCCCGCCTGGGTGAGGGCATTGAAGAGGGTGGACTTGCCCACGTTGGGCAGGCCGACGATACCGCATTTGAATCCCATGTCCGTTCCGTCCGATTTCCGGGGTGGGGCCGCCGTCAGGAGTCGACGTGCAGCCGGTTCATGGCCCGCTGCACCTCCCCTTCCAGCACCAGCGGCATCTCCTCCACGGCCCGCTCGATGGCCGTCTCGATCGCCTCGCGATCGGCCTGGGAGGGCCGGCCGAGGACATACTCCACCACCTGGTCGCGATGGCCCGGGTGGCCGATGCCGATCCGCAGCCGGCGATAGTCGCGGCTCCCCAGGTGGCGCTCCACGTCGCGCAGACCGTTGTGGCCGCCGTGGCCACCGCCCTGCTTGAGGCGCACGGCCCCCGGAGGCAGATCCAGGTCGTCGTGGGCCACCAGGATCTCGCCGGGGGTCAGCTTGTGGTAGCGGGCCAGCTCGCCCACCGCCTGTCCCGAGTGGTTCATGAACGCCTGGGGCTTGAGGAGCCAGACCCGCCCCACGGGGCCCTCCACGGTGCACAACTCGGCACCGAAGCGGCGCTCATGACGCCAGCTTCCACCCATCCGTTCCTGCAGCCGCTCCACAAACCAGAACCCGGCGTTGTGCCGGGTTCCGGAGTATCGGGGGCCGGGATTGCCCAGGCCCACCACCAGCCGCACGGGCGTGCCGCGAACCGCCATGACATGCCTCGCAGAGGCGCCGGCAGACTACTCGCCGGCCTCCTCCTCGCCGCCCTCTTCCTCCTCTTCGGCGGCAGCGGCGCCGCGCCCCTTGTTGATGGTGACGACGGCGATATCGTGCTCCGGACCCAGCAGCAGCGCCGGGATCTCCGCCCCCTCGGGCAGCTCGAGATCGGAGAGATGGACCGAGTCGCCCACCTTCATCTGGCCCAGATCCACCTCGATGTACTCGGGCAGATCCTTGGCCATGCAGACGATGTCCACCTCGGTGAGCAGATGGGCCACCGTGCCCCCCTGCTTCTTGACGCCGGGGGCGGTCTCCTCGTTGATGAAGTGGATCGGCACGTGCATGCGGATGCGATCGGTCTCACTCACTCGCTGAAGGTCGATGTGCAGCACGATCGGCTTGGCCGGATGACGCTGGACATCCTTCAGCACCGCCTTCTCCACGGTGTCGCCGATCTTCACCTGCAGGATGTGGGAATAGAAGGCCTCGTGCTCCAGGTGCTGCAGGAGGATGTTGTGGTCGACGGTGAGCGGCTGGGGATCCTTGCCGCCCCCGTAGAGGATCGCCGGCACCTTGCCCATGCGACGCAGGCGGCGGCTCGCACCCTTCCCCGCGTCGGCACGGATCTCGGCTTCCAGTTCGAAGGTCTCTTGCATTGCGGTACTCTCCAATGAAAAACGCCCGTCGGGCGAGTGGCACACCACCGGGCCGCGACCAGCCCGGCGGAGAAAAAAATCGGATTCCGGTTCAGTCCATGAAGAGCGAGCTCACCGACTCCTCGGCATGCACCCGACGCATGGTCTCGCCGAGGAGGTGGGCGACGCTCAACTGGTGGATGCGATCACAGGCGCGCGCCTCCTCGCTGAGCGGAATGGTGTCGGTCACCACCAGCTCGTCGAGCTGGGAGTTGCGGATGTTCTCCACCGCGCGCCCCGACAGCACCGGGTGTGTGATGTAGGCCGAGACGCTGCTCGCACCGTGCTCCTTCAGGGCCCTGGCCGCCTGACAGAGGGTCCCTGCGGTATCCACCAGGTCGTCGATGATGATGCAGCTTCGCCCCTCCACCTCACCGATGATATGCATCACCTGCGCCTCGTTGGCTCGCGGGCGGCGCTTGTCGATGATCGCCAGATCGGCATCGTCGAGCCGCTTGGCCAGCGCCCGCGCACGCACCACCCCCCCCACGTCGGGAGAGACCACGATCAGATCGGGGTACTTGCGCCGCCACACCTCGCCCAGCAGGATCGGGGAGGCGTAGACGTTGTCCACCGGCACGTCGAAGAAGCCCTGGATCTGGTCGGCATGGAGGTCGATGGTGATCACCCGGTCGGCGCCCACCGTGCCGATCATCTTGGCCACCACCTTGGCGGTGATGGGCACCCGCGCCGAGCGCGGCCGGCGGTCCTGCCGGGCATAGCCGAAATAGGGGATCACCGCCGTGATGCGCCCGGCCGAGGCGCGCCGCACCGCGTCCACCATCACCAGCAACTCCATCAGGTTGTCGTTGGTGGGGGCGCAGGTGGGCTGGACGATGAAGACATCCCGGCCGCGGACGTTCTCCTCGATCTCGAGCTGGATCTCGCCGTCGCTGAAGCGGCCCACGTAGGCCTTGCCCAGCGGCATGTTGAGGGTGTTGACGATGTCCCGCGCAAGCCTCGGATTGGCATTGCCGGTGAACACCATCATCTTGCTGTCGGGCACGTCTCGGACCCTCTCTCTTCCAGTCGCTCTGCAATAACAGGCTGTTGAAAAACACCGTTTTTCGGCAGCCTGTGCCGCGGTGCAGGGATGCACCGCCGTTTTCCAATGACGCAAACTCATTGAAAACGTGAGGAAGCCGGAAATCGAATTTTCGGCTTCCGGCGTCGAAAAAGGCCAGGACGGCCTTTTTCGACATCCCGATCAAGTTCGGTTTGGCTGGGGCGCCAGGATTCGAACCTGGGAATGCGGGGATCAAAACCCCGTGCCTTACCACTTGGCGACGCCCCAATGTACGTCGTCCGCGCCTTGGCCCTGACAGGCAATTGAAAGACCCTGTCTTTCAATTGCCTCTGCGCGGCACGGGGAAGTGCCGCCGTTTTCGATGACGGCACGTCATTGAAAACGCGAGGGAACGGGAAACCGCGTTTTCCGCTCCCGGGTCGAGGACCAATGGGCGCCAGGATTGCTCCGGCCCGCGGTCACCCGTTCAACGGCGGCGGTCGCGTTCCCGCTGCAGGCGGTCCAGCAGCGGCGAGCGATTCATGCCACGGGCGATGAAGCTGAGCCAGCGGGCGGGCAGCTCTACCTGCACCCGGCTCGCCTCGGCCAGGGTGGCGAAGGGGAGGAACAAGCTGCTGCCGGTACCGGTCATGCGCGCCGCGCCACGACCGCGCAACCACTCCAGCGCCTCCCCCACCTCCGGATAGCGGGCGCACACGACCGCCTCGCAGTCGTTGCCGCACGAACCCGAAAGAAAGTCGGATATTGTCGCCGGGGGGGTGTTGCGTGTCAACTCGGGGGCGGCGAACACTTCGGCGGTCGAAACCGCAACCGGCGGGGTGACCACCAGGTACCACGGCTCCACCGGCTCCACCGCCTCCAGCCGCTCCCCCACCCCCTCGGCCCACGCCGCATAACCGTGTACGAAGACCGGCACATCGGCCCCGAGCCTCAGTCCCAGTTCGGCGAGTTCGTTCGTGTCGAGCCCGGTCTCCCAGAGCTCGTTGAGCGCCACCAGCACGGTGGCGGCGTCGGAGCTGCCGCCACCGAGCCCACCCCCGTGGGGGATCAGTTTGGTGAGTTCGATCTCGGCGCCACGCCGCACTCCCGTCGTCTCCGCCAGGAGGCGGGCGGCGCGAATCACCAGATCCTCCTCCGGAGGGACCTCCGCCAGCCCCCCGATCCGCACCAGCCGCCGGTCCTCGCGCAGCCGGATGGCGATCTCGTCACAGCGGGAGAGAAACTGGAAGAGGGTCTGCAGCAGATGGTAGCCGTCCTCGCGACGGCCGGTCACGTGGAGGAAGAGATTGATCTTGGCCGGCGCCGGCCATGGCGCCTCATTCATTGCCATGTCCACCTACCTGCCACCGCTCCACCACCAGCCTGACGCTGTCGCCGGCACGGGAGAGGAAGACCCGCCGCGGCAAGCTCAGTGCCCCCTCCCGGACATAGCGCCCCACCTCCACCTCCCAGCCGCCCTGAAGGAGATGGACCATGCGCCCCTCCTCGTCCAGGCGCAGCTCGTCGCTGCCACCCGGCGCGGGGAGTCCGCGCACCCAGTAGCGGAGGGCATCGACGGGGATCTCCCATCCCAGGGTCTCCTCCAGCAGACGCTGGGGATCGTCGGCCCGAACCGGCCCGGCGAGGCGACTGCTTCGCAGCGTCACCTCCCCGTCGTCCCCCTCCAGCCGGGCGCTGCCCTGACCGAAGGGCGCCACCAGCATCACGTCGAAGCGGGAGCCGTGCTGCCTCCAGCGCAGGGAGAGGGCCCAGGCCTCGAGTTCCGTACGGATCGCCACTCGTCCGGTGAGCCCCCACTCCTGCAGGGCCAGCAGGCGATGGCGCCGCTGCTCCCAGCGCGCCTCGGCGCCCTCCGGCGGGCGTTGAACGGTGGCGCAACCGGAGAGGAAGGTCAGGAAGAGAAGCGGAAGAAGCCGTGTCACCGCTCCAGCCGGCTCATGGTCTCGGTGACGATGGTGCTCCCGGGCGCCACCTCGAGCGCCTTCTGCCAGACGGCGCGCGCCTCGTCACGACGATCGAGCCGCCACAGCACCTCGCCCAGGTGGGCACCGATCTCGGGGTCGCGATCGAGGCGCCAGGCCCGTTGCAGGTACTCCAGCGACTCCTCCAGCCG
>JALTLT010000191.1 GCA_027001815.1 Gammaproteobacteria bacterium
AGCTGCTGGATCAGCGCGATCAGATGATCGATTCCCTGGCCAGCCTGCTGGATGTCAACACCTCCACGCAGACCGATGGCTCCATCAACATTTCGGTGGGCAGCGGTCAGATGCTGGTGGTGGGAGGCAACTCGCTGCAACTGGAGGCGCGTTCCAACCCCTACGACCGCAATCGTACCGAGGTGGGGTACGTGGGTTCCGATCCGCAGATCAACATCTCCTCCCAGCTCACCGGGGGAGCCCTGGGTGGGGTGCTGGAGTTCCGGCGAGACGTTCTCGAGCCGGCCATGAATGCGCTGGGGCGCACCGCCATCGGCATCACCGAGGCGGTCAACGCCCAGCACCGGCTCGGAATGGATCTGAACGGCGAGCTGGGAGGCGATTTCTTCACCCCTCTCAGTGGGCGGGCGCTGGGTCACGCCAGCAACACCGGGGATGCCTCCATCACGGTCGGGTTCGACGATATCCAGGGGCTCACGGAGAGCGACTATCGCCTCGAGCGCACCAGCAGCGGCTATCTGCTCACCCGTCTCTCGGACGATACCCAGACCGACCTCTCGGCGCTCGGTTTTCCGTCCTCCAGCGTGACCGTGGATGGCCTCGAACTGAGCCTCGACAGCGGCTCCATGGCGGTCGGCGACACCTTTCTCCTCCAGCCGACCCGCATCGCCGCCGGCCTCATGGGGGTCGAGATCACCGATCCGACCACGATTGCCGCCGCCGTTCCTCTCAGCGCCACGGCCGGGGCGAGCAATAGCGGCAGCGGAGCGGTTAGCGGGATCAGCGTGAGCGACATCGCCCAGCTCCCCCTCTCCGCCGGCAACGGGCCCATCACACTCACCTACAGGGACGATACGGGGGGAGGCTCGCCGGGCTTCGTCGTCACCGACTCGAGTGGCGTGATCGACATCCTCGACTACGACCCGACCACCGACCGGAATGGAAAGGGCTTCACCCTCGCCGCGCCCTTCGACGGCATCACTCTGCAGATGAGCGGAGCCCCCACCGATGGTGATACCTTCCTTCTCGCCGACACCGCGGCGGGCAGCGGAGACAACGGCAACATCCTGCAGCTCTCCGACCTGGAGACGCTCGCCACCATGGGAAGTGGCAGCGAGACCTTCCACGATTCCTATGCCGCGCTGGTCTCCGAGGTGGCCACCACCACCTCCCAGGCGGCCCTCAACGAGAGCGCCCAGAAGGTGCTTCTGCAACAGGCGGAGGATGCGCGGGCGGCCAAGTCGGGGGTCAACCTGGACGAGGAGGCCGCCAACCTGCTCCGCTACCAGCAGGCCTACCAGGCCGCCGCACAGGTGATCAGCACTGCCAACGAGATGTTCCAGACCCTGATCGGGGCAATGGGGAGGTAAGCCATGAGGATCTCCACCTTCCAGTTCCATCAGCGTGGCGTCGATGCCATGCTCGACCAGCAGTCCCGGCTCAGCAAGACCCAGCTCCAGGTGGCGACGGGCAAGCGTATCCTGACCCCTTCCGACGACCCCGTCGCGACCCGTCAGCTTTCCGACGCGAAGGCGGTGCTGAGCCGCACGGAGCAGTATCAGCGCAACGCCGAGTTCGCCCGCAACCGCCTCTCCCTGGAAGAGACCACCCTGCGCCAGGGGATGGACACCCTGCAGAGGGTGCGGGAACTGGCGGTGCAGGGGCTGAACGACACCTACGGAGACGGGGACCGGAGCGCCATCGCCGCCGAGGTGCGCGAGCTGCTGGAGAACATGCTGGGGCTGGCCAACACCCGGGACGGCAACGGCGACTATCTGTTCGGCGGCAGCCGGGTGGGCGATGCCCCGTTCGTCGACAACGGCGGTGGCAGCTACAGTTACCAGGGGGACCAGGGGCAACGGCTGATGGCCATCAGCCCCACCCGCCGGGTGGCGGTGGATGATGCGGGCGATGCCATCTTCATGCGATTCCCCGACGGCACGCAGGACATCTTCACCACCCTCTATCAGCTCGCGGAGGACCTGGAAGCCGGCACTCCCTCCGAGACCAGCCTGCAGGAGATCGATGCGGCCATGGAGAATCTCGGCACCGTGGTGAGCCGTGTCGGCGCCCGCCTCAACGCGGTGGAGGAGCAGTCGGCCGTGAACGACGATATCATCCTGCAGAACGAACAGCTCCGTTCCGAGCTGGAGGACCTGGACCTGGCGGAGGCCACCACCCGCCTCAATCTCCAGCTCATCGGGCTGCAGGCCGCCCAGCAGAGTTACGTCCAGGTGCGGCAGCTCTCCCTCTTCAACTACCTCTGATACGACTCCCGGGAGGAGGCGTGGCTCCCTGCCCCGGTGTCACGGCTTGCGCACACCCTCGATGGAGAGCCAGATGTGCACCTTCTCCGCCGCAGGGCCGAGGATCTTCGCCTCCTTCATCCGGTAGTCCGGGAGATCGAGGACCGTACGACCCTCGAATCCGCGGCGGAAGCCTCCCCACGGATCCTTGCCCCCTCCGACGGGGGTCACGGCGATCTCGATCTCCCGGCTGACGCCGCGCAGCGTGAAAGTGCCCCGGAGGGTGGCGGTGCCATCGTCATGCTCCTCCCACCTCTTGCTGACGAAGGTGGCCTTCGGATAGCGCTTCACGTCGAAGAAGCGGGCGCTGCGCAGGTGCTTGTCGCGCTCCGCGTGGTTGGTGTCGAGGCTCGCCACGTCGATCTCCACCTCGACCCGGTTCGCCGAGGGATTCTCTTCATCGTAGTCGAACTCTCCGCGGAAACGGTTGAACCGCCCCTCCAGCCAACTGAAACCCAGGTGCTGGATGCGGAAGGTGATGAAGGCGTGCATCCCCTTGGTGTCGATGACGTAGTGTTCGGCCGCCTGTGCGCTGGCCAGGTTCAAGGTGAGGGCGAGTGCGATGAAGGCAAGGCTCTTTCCGTACATGGTCTCTTACTCCTCTGAAGTGGTGGGTTCTTGCCGGGTGGAGAGGTGTCTCGGGGGGGTCCCCAGCATGCGACGCAGGGTGGCGTCCCGGTCGATGAAGTGGTGTTTCAGGGCGGCAAGGGCGTGCAGTACCGACAGGGCCGCGAGGGTGTAGGCCGCCCATCGATGAACCGATCCGGCCGGCTCCTCCTGGTTCTCGAGGGTGACCGGCAGCGCCGGGATCTCCAGCAGGTCGAAGAGAGCCAGCGGCCGGCCGTCGGCGGTGGCGATCAGGTAGCCGCTCGTGACGGTGAGGGCGAGCAGCAGGTAGAGCAGGCGATGGGTGGAGAGGGCCACAACCCGTTCCCGGCGTCGCCCCTCGATGGCGGGCAGGGGGTCGAGCTGCCGCCAAAGCCATCGGGGCACCAGCAGGAGGCCGGTCAGAACACCCAGGCTGCGATGGAGCTCGGGTGCGGACTGGTACCAGGGATGGGTGTAGTCGAGGGTGACCATGTAGAGGCCGAGAAGGAACAGGACCAGCACCAGCGGCGCCATCGACCAGTGGAACAGCCGGGCGACGAGTCCGTACCGACGTGGATCGTTGTGCAATGGTGTCTGTATCACGGGATCGAGGGTCCTGTGGGTCGAAGGGAGGCCGGTCGCCGCCCGGGTTCCTTGAGGAATCTCTGATTTATTCAGAGATTCCTGCGGCACAGGGATGTGCCGCCAAAATCGATCACCGCAGGTGATTGATTTTGCAAGGGAGCCGAAAACCGCGTTTTTCGGCTCCCGTACTCTGACAATTCAGGGATGAATTGTTCAGAGTTTCCTTGAAAATATCGAATGTATGTACTCATACTAGACGCCGGTATTCGCTTTTCATAGCGAAGATATTTGGCCAAGTCATTCGGAAATGTCGAATATGCAGCCAGAGATCAGTCTCGAATCACTCCGGGTACTGGATGCCATTTCGCGTCGCGGAAGTTTTGCCGCCGCGGCCGAGGCGTTGCATCGGGCTCCCTCCTCTGTCACCTATGCGGTCCAGAAGCTGGAGGAGGGGTTGGGCGTCGAACTCTTCGATCGCCGCGGGCACCGCGCCCGCCTGACCCCGGCGGGTGAGGCGCTGCTCGCCGATGGCCGTGAACTGCTCAGGCTGGCCGATGGTGTGGCCCGGAGGGTGCGACGCGTCGCCTGCGGATGGGAGGCGGAGTTGCGCATTGCGGTGGAGGAACTGGTCCCCCAGGAGCGGATCCTGGCGCTCTGCGAGGCGTTCTACCAGGTGGCGCCCGACACCCACCTGCGCCTCTCCACCGAGATTCTCGGGGGTACCTGGGATGCGCTGGTCTCGGGTCGCGCCGATCTGGTGATCGGTGCCCCGGGGGAGGGCCCCCCCGGTGGCGGCTACATCGCCGAGCCCTTCGGCGAGGTGGAGTTTCTGTTCGTCGTCGCGCCCCATCACCCCCTGGCATCGGCGCCCGAGCCGCTGAGTGCCGAGGCGATCCGTCCCCATCGAGCGGTGGCGGCGGCGGACAGCTCTCGCGGCCTGCCCCCCCGCACCGTCGGCCTGCTGCCGGGGCAGCGGGTGCTCACCGTCCCGGGTCTGGAGGCGAAGCTCCGTGCCCAACGGCGTGGACTCGGCGTGGGCTATCTCCCCCGCCACCTGGTCGCCCCCGACCTGGCCAGCGGCAGACTGCTGGCCAGGTCCACCGAAGACGACGAAGGGACACGCCATCAGCGTCTCTACTTCGCCTGGAGCGCCCGCAACCGGGGGAAGGCGCTTGGCTGGTTCCTCGAGCGCCTGCGCCAGGCGGTGGAGGAGGAGTGGTTCGCCCCCCCCTCCGCGGAAGGCGGGTCCTGAATCGGAGAGCGGCTGGAGGCGGGTGATGGCGTTGCTGGCCGCGAGCGCAGTTACACCCTCCGGGCCGTCCGGGTCCGAGAGGGTCGAGGAGAGGAGGGGTTCTTGAGCCGCCCGAAACGCGTCGGGTGCTGAACGCGTGACAGATCTGATGGAGAGGTGAAGACGGTATGAAAGCGTTTCAGATCATGACCAGAGAGGTCGTCTTCGTCGGGATGGACGACCCGCTCGGGAAGGTGAAGGAGATCTTCGATCGACACCATTTCCATCACCTGCTGGTCGTGGAGAACGGGAAGTTGCGTGGAGTGATATCGG
>JALTLT010000192.1 GCA_027001815.1 Gammaproteobacteria bacterium
GGACGGGAAGGGGGTCTCCCCGGGGGTGATCCCGGCCCTCGGCCGGCTCATCGGTGAACTCCAGGCCCGCATCGGCGAGACCGGTGGCGATCTCTCCCTGATCCTCGGCATGGTGGAAGGAGGGACATCGCACAAGGTGCCGGCGCAGAGCGCCGCCCTGCGTTTCATGGCCCGCAGCGGCTCCGATCGGGAGCTGGACCGCGCCCGCGATGCGATCGAATCGCTGATCGGGGCGATCTCCGGCCGGGAGGGGGTCCACTACCGTTTCGATCCCTTCGCCCGCAGCCGCGCCGGCGGGCTCGCCGACGACCATCCCCTGGTCCTCAACGCCCGCCGCATCCTCACCGCCCTGGGAGTCCCCCCGGAACTGGGGTGCTGTTCGTCCGCCGTCTCCACCTTCCTGGAGCACGGGGTACCGGCACTGGCCATCGGCATGGCCCACGCCCGGCATCTCAATCAGCCCAACGAGACGGTGGAGATCGACACCTTGCAGAAGGGGGTGGCGCAGTTGATCGGTATCCTCCTGGCCATCGACGGAGGCGCCTGTGACTGACATCGAACGCTGGCTGGAGAGCAACACCTTCCACCATGGACAGTTCTGGGACCTGATGCGCCTGATCGAGGAGAAGGAGCGCCAGGGGCTCTCCATCTCCCTCTGCATTCCCACCCTCAACGAGGAGAAGACCATCGGCAAGGAGGTGGTGCTCTTCAAGTCGGAGCTGATGGATCGCTATCCGCTGCTCGACGAGATCGCGGTGATCGACTCCGGCTCCGCCGACCGTACCCTGGAGGTGGCCGCCGCCTTTGGCGCCGACGTCTACATGTCGGCGGACATCCTCCCTTCCCAGGGCTTCAAACGGGGCAAGGGGGAGAACCTCTGGAAGGCGATCTACCAGCTCAAGGGGGATGTGATCGTCTACGTGGATGCCGACATCAAGAATATCCATCCCCGTTTCGCCTATGGCCTGGTGGCGCCCCTCATCTACCGGCCGGAGGTGAAATACGTCAAGGCCTTCTACGATCGGCCGCTGGCCACCGCCGGCACCATCCGCCCCCTGGGCGGGGGGCGGGTCACGGAGATCCTGGTACGTCCCCTCTTCTCCCTCTTCTTTCCCGAACTCACCGCCCTGGTGCAGCCCCTCTCCGGCGAGTACGCGGTGCGCCGCGAGGTGCTGGAGCAGATCCACTTCCCCATCGGTTACGGGGTCGAGACCTCCCACCTCATCGACGTCTACACCCGCTGGGGGCTGGAGGCGTTCGCCCAGACCGACCTGGATCGGCGCGTCCATCGTCACCAGACCACCCGCGACCTGGGGCGCATGGCGTTCGGCATCCTGCGCGCCTTCCTGCGCCGTGCACGGGATCACGGCATCATCCCCCTGGAGGGGGAACTCACATCGATCCTCCGCCAGTTCCAGGTTCACGAAGAGCACTACGAACAGGTGCTCTACGAGATCCCGGAGGAGGAGCGACCGCCCATGATCTCCCTCCCCGAGTACCGCCGCAAACGGGGTCTCGAGCCCACATGACCTGTGTGGTGGTGGTCCACTATCACCTCCGGACCGGGGGGGTGACGCGCATCGTCCAGCACGCCTGCCAGGCACTGCGCGAACGGGGTGTGAAGGTCGCCGTGCTGGCCGCCACCCCTCCGGAGATGCCGCTCGCCGCTCCCGCCGCCGTCGTTCCCGAACTGGCCTACGACGAGCGGCGCCCCCCGGTCACCACGCCCCGGCTGATCGCACTGCTGCGCCGGGAGGCGGAACGTCTGCTGGGGCGGGCGCCCGACCTCTGGCACGTCCACAACCACTCGCTGGGCAAGAACAGTCTCCTCACCGACGCCTGTCGCGAGCTGGCGAAGCAGGGGGAGAGGCTGCTCCTCCAGGTCCATGACTTCGCCGAGGACCTCAGGCCCCATCAGTGGTGCTCGTTGATGGAGAACCTGGGCGAGGGGGATGCCGCCCGTCTCAGTGCCCGTCTATGGCCCCAGGCCCCGCAGATCCACTATGCCGTCATCAACGGCCGCGACCGGGGAATCCTCGCCCGGGCCGGCTTCGAACCGGAGCGGCTCCATCTGCTGCCCAACCCGGTGGTGGCGCCGAGGGTTCCCGCCACCTCCTCCACTCTGTCGGGTGGGCGCCTGTGGCTGGCGCCGGTGCGGGGCATCCGCCGCAAGAATCTCGGCGAGCTGCTGCTCTGGTCGCTGCTGGCCGAAGAGGGGGTGGTGGTGTCCACCAGCCGGCGCCCGGAAAACCCCCGGGAACAGGCCCAGCACCGTCACTGGCAGCGGGCTGCCGCCCGTCTCCGGGCCCCTCTTCGCCTGGGATTGGTGGAGAGCGAAGGGCTCTCCTTCGAGAGCCTCCTGAAGGGGGTGGAGTGTTTCGTCACCACCTCGGTGGCGGAGGGTTTCGGCATGGCCTTCCTCGAACCCTGGCTGCTGGAGCGGCCGCTGGTGGGGCGTGATCTGCCCGAGATCACCGCCGATTTCGTCTCCGGCGGGGTGGTGCTGGAAGAGGGGTGCTACAGCCGACTGGAGGTGCCCGAGGGGTGGCTGGGCCGCGACCGGCTCTGGCACGCCGCCGCCTCGGCCCTGCAGCGCTGGTACGGGGAATATGGCCGGTCACAACCCCCCGCGGCGGTGGATGCGGTGCTCAATGCATGGTGCCGGGAAGGGCGGGTCGATTTCGGTCGCCTCGACGAGCCGCTGCAGATGCGGGTGCTGGAACGCCTGGTGGAGCATCCCGTGGAGCGGGAGGCCCTCTCCCCCTCCGCTCTGACACCCCCTGCGCCGGCGCGGGTGGAGGCCAATCGCCGGGCGGTGGCCGAGGGGTGGGATCTGCAGGCCTATGGTCGGCGCCTCTCCGCCCTCCTGGAGGAGGTGGCCGCCTCTCCGTCGGGCCCCGTGGAGGCCCTGGAGGGGACCCCGGTTCTCGACGGTTTCCTCGACCCTTCCCGGCTCTGGCTGCTGAGGGTGTGACGTGGAACCCCTCTTCGCCCTCCCCCCCGAGGTGGAACCGCTGTTGGAGCCGATCCGCCGGCTCTCATCGCCTCTCCTGCCACAGCCCACCTCTCTCGAACCGTCGCCTCCCCCCATGGAGGGTGTCCGCGCCGTGCTCTTCGACATCTACGGTACCCTCTTCGTCTCCGCCTCCGGCGACATCGGCCCTGCCGACCGTGGCGGGCGTGACGAGACCGCTTTCCGCGCCGCCCTGGAGGCCGCCGGTGGCGATGCGGGCCGTCTGCCGCCCGGATTTTCCGGCAGCCGACGATACCGGGAAGTGATCGCCGCCCACCACGCCGCGGCGCGTGCCCGGGGCGTCGAGTGGCCCGAGGTGGAGATCCTGGAGGTGTGGGAGGAGGTCCTCTCTGCGGCGGGGATGGCCGTGGATCTGCCCAGGCTGGCGGTGGAGTACGAGTGCCGCACCAATCCGGTATGGCCCATGCCGGGGCTGCTGGAGGTGGTGAGAGAAGTGGTGGGGCACGGCCTGCTGGTGGGCATCGTCTCCAACGCCCAGTTCTACACCCCCCTCCTCTTTCCGGCCCTGCTCGGCACTCCCCTCGGCGAACTGGGCTTTCGGCCGGAGTTCTGCGCCTGGTCCTGGAGAGAGGGTGAGGCCAAGCCCTCGCCACGGCTCTTCGCCGGCCCCCTGGAGGCGCTGAGGGAGGGGTGGGGCATCCATCCCGGAGAGGTGCTCTACCTGGGCAACGACATGCTCAAGGACATCCTCCCTGCGCACCGACTGGGGCTGCGTCCCGTCCTCTTCGCCGGTGACCGCCGCTCCCTGCGGCTGCGCCCGGAACATCCTCACTGTCGTCACCTGAGCGCCGATGGCGTGATCACGGATCTTCGTCAGCTCGTCGAGTGATCGCGACAGATGGTGTCATGAAGGCGCGAGATATCCGCAAGATCGAGACAGATCACCTTCAGACTCCGCCTGACCCAATCCAGGACACCCACCAATTCCAGTGAGTGGATGTCCCGGATCGCTCGCACTGGATTTCGGGGGGGCGAACTGCCGAGGAGGGGCCTGGAACGGGAGGGGAGAGGAGAGGGCTTTTCCACCGCCCTGGTTGGCCGCATACTTGGCCATTTCGTCACCACCCTTGGGGAGTCGTCCGCAGCATGAGCCCGGCCATCCGTTACCGTATCCGCCCGCAGCAGCCAGCGGGCCACTACTTCGAGGTGCAGATCGAGATCGACCGGCCCGATCCGGTCGGCCAGCGTCTCGCCATGCCGGCCTGGATCCCCGGCAGCTACATGATCCGGGACTTCGCCCGCAACGTGGGGGACTTCGAGGCGTCCTGCGGAGAGCGCCGCCTCGGCTGGAGGAAGCTGGACAAGCAGACCTGGGCGCTGGAGCCGTGCGAGGGTACGGTGAGGGTGCGCTACCGGGTCTATGCGTGGGATCTGTCGGTGCGTACCGCCCATCTGGATACCACCCACGGCTACTTCAACGGCACTGCCGTCTTCATGGCGGTGGAGGGTCGCGAGGGTGAGCCCTGCAGGGTGGAGATCCTGCCACCGGAGGGGGCCGCATACGAGGCCTGGCGGGTGGCCACTACCCTCTCCTCCGCGGGTGCTCCGCCGTGGGGGTTCGGCGCCTATGGGGCGGACGACTACGACGAACTGGTGGACCACCCCGTGGAGATGGGCACCTTCACCCTGGCGGAGTTCCGGGTGGCCGGTGTCCCCCACTTCGTGGCGGTCACCGGCCGCCATGAGGCGGACATGGATCGGCTGTGTGCCGACCTGGAGCGTATCTGTTCCACCCATGTGGCGCTGTTCGGGGAGTTTCCGGCCGAGCGCTACCTGTTCCAGATCATGGCGGTGGGGGAGGGATACGGAGGCCTCGAGCACCGCAGTTCCACCAGCCTGCTCTGTTGCCGGGAGGATCTGCCGCGTGCCGGTCTCGGCGAGCCGGACGAGGGCTATCAGCGGCTGCTGGGACTCTGCAGCCACGAATACTTTCACACCTGGAACGTGAAACGGATCCGGCCTGCCGCCTTCATCCCCTACGATCTGTCGCGGGAGGTGCA
>JALTLT010000193.1 GCA_027001815.1 Gammaproteobacteria bacterium
TGGAACCAGAGCTGGATGTCGTGGTGAGCCAGGGGGCTCAGGGCACCCAGCATCGCCGCATTGTGGACCAGACCGTCGAGGCGCCCGAACTCGCGGTCAAGGGTGATGGCGAGCTGCTCGTAGTCCTCGGGCTTGGCCCCCTCCAGGTTGATGGGGTAGATGGCCGGCTGGGCCCCGCCCCGGCGCTCGATCTCGTCGTAGACCGCCTCGAGCGGCGGGATTTCCTTGTCCACCAGGACCACGGTGGCACCCAGGAGGGCGGCCTGGATGGCCAGCTCCCTCCCGAGGCCACGCCCGGCGCCGGTGACCAGGATGATCCGCTCCGCCAGCAGGGAGGGGGCGGGTTGGTAGTCGAGGGGGAGTTTCTCTGTGGCGTCGGTGTGCGGATCCGGCATGGTCTCTCCTGGGCAGGCGATGAACGGCGAGGGGCCTGTCCGGGCAGCGGCGGGCGCCGGGCCGTTCCGGCAGCTCCCTCGTCCTCTTTCCAGCGCTGGCTCCCAGGCGGCAATCTAGCAGATTTTGCCGTTTCCTGCAGCCCCGCGTCCGCCAGGCGATCCACAGGCTGCGCAGCGGCGTGAGGGCGATTCGCTGATGGTAGACGGAGAATCCCTCCCCGCGCATCAGCTCCAGCAGGGTGTGGTGAATGCGGGTGAGTCTGACAGCCTGCCGGACTTTGACTGGCGGTCAGGTTCTGGTGCTTTCCGCGGGGCGGAGTGACCTTGAGCTTGAAGTCCGACAGGCTGCCAAGAGGTGTCAGCAAGAGGCGAGCCTCCTCCGGGAGCATCTCTTCCACACCACCCTTCAACCACTCGCCGGCGGTCCCCGCCGGACCAGCCAGGAGGGGGGCGACCGTCCCGGTCTTTTTCAACAGCCTGTCAGGGCAGCGCGGAAGGAAGAGCCGGGAGGCGTTCCCATCTCTTCGCGGTGATCCGGGTCACCGCTCCTCATGGCTCCAGACCGATCCAGGGGAGCAGGTCGAGGGGATGGTCGAGAATGGCGTCGGCACCCCAGGTGTGGAGGGACTCATCCGGTTCGATGTAGCCCCATGCCGCCACGAAAGCGGGCATGCCGGCGGCGCGGGCGGCCTCGATGTCACGGGGGGCGTCCCCCACATAGACGGCGCGTTCCGTGCCGGCCGCCCTCGTCGCGTGGAGGAGAGGTTCCGGGTGGGGCTTGCGGCGGGGGACGGTGTCCCCGGAGACGACGCAGGCGGCACGTGCCTCCAGGCCGAGCGCCGCCAGCAGGGGGTCGGTGAGCCAGGCCGGCTTGTTGGTGACGACCCCCCAGAGACCTCCCGCCGCCTCGATGGCCTCCAGCAGCTCGGGCATTCCGCGGAAAGGAAGGGTGCGTTCTGCGAGGCGGTGCCGGTAGAGTTCGAGCAGCCGCCGGCGCAAGGTGTCGAAGCGGGCACTGCCCGGTTCGAGCCGAAAACCGAGACGCAACAGGCCCACGCTGCCGTTGGAGACCTCGGGGCGGATCTGTTCGTCCGGAAGAGGGGGGCGCCCCTCTTCCTCCAGCAGGCGGTTGAGGGCGCCACCCAGGTCGGGGGCGGTATCGAGAAGGGTGCCGTCCAGGTCGAACAGCACCAGGGGCAGATCGTTCATGGGCTGCCGGCGGGGCGGGCGTGCATCAGATAGTTGACGTCGATGTCCCGGCCGAGGTGGTAGCTGCGGGTTAGCGGGTTGTAGGTCATGCCGGTGACATCGTCCACCGCCATGCCGGTGGCGCGCAGCCAGCGGTCCAGTTCCGAGGGGCGGATGAAACGCTGGAAATCGTGGGTGCCGCGGGGCAGCAGACGCAACAGGTATTCGGCGCCGACGATGGCGAAGAGCCACGACTTGGGATTCCGGTTGATGGTCGAGAGGAAGAGGTGCCCCTCCGGCTTGAGCAGGCGTGCGCAAGCCTCCACCACCGATGCCGGGTCGGGGACGTGTTCCAGCATCTCCATGCAGGTCACTACGTCGAACCGGCCCGGTGACTCTTCCGCCAGTTCCTCCACACTCATGTGTCGGTACTCCACCTCCGCGCCGGACTCCTTGCTGTGCAGCCGTGCCACCGCCAGGGGGGCCTTGCCCAGGTCGATACCGAGCACCTTCGCTCCGCGGGTGGCCATGGACTCGGCAAGAATGCCGCCGCCGCATCCCACGTCCACCACCTCCTTGCCCTCCAGGCCGCCGGCGAGCCGCTCGATGTAGCCGAGCCGCAGGGGGTTGATGTCGTGCAGGGGCTTGAACTCGCTCTCCGGGTCCCACCAGCGGGAGGCGAGCTGTTCGAATTTCTCCACCTCGCGGTGGTCCACGTTCTGTTCGTTGACCGCTGTCATTTCGTCCTCTTCCCGCTGGCTATGGCACCTTCCGGCCAAACCAATAGCATACCGGCTGGCCGGTGGGGGACAAAGCGGAATGCTCCCCATCCATCTGCCTCCTCCCCCGGTGACGGGCCGGTGTCACGTGGCGGATCCCGCTGCATCGGAGGCCGCGATGCGCCTTCCCCACCGGTGGGCGGCCTCCGCCAGTTGGCCCTGGTCGAGAGTGGTCAGTTCGCCTCCCGCCACCAGGTGGCGCCCCCCAACCCAGACGTCGGTCACCTGGTGACGAGCGGCGGCGTAGACCAGTTGGGAGACGGGGTGATAGACCGGCAGGGTGTCCGGTTCGTCCAGGCGCACCGCCACCACGTCCGCCTCCTTGCCGGGAAGGAGGGACCCGATCCGCTCCTCCAGCCCCAGGGCGCGGGCTCCTTCCAGGGTGGCCATGCGCAGTGCGCGATGGGCCGGCAGGGCGGCGGCGTCGCCGGCTACCGCCTTGGCCAGCAGGGCGGCGCTGCGCATCTCGCCCAGGAGATCGAGATCGTTGTTGCTGGCCGCGCCGTCGGTCCCGAGGGCGACCGGGACCCCGGCCGCCTGGAGACGGGCGACAGGACAGAAGCCGGAGGCCAGCTTGAGGTTCGATTCGGGGCAATGCACCACGTGGAGACCCGATTCCGCCACCCGTTCGATCTCCTCCTCGGTGAGCTGGGTCATGTGGACGGCGACCAGCGAGGGGGAGAGAAGGCCGAGGCGGTGCAGCCGCTCCAGTGGACGGACACCGTGCTGTTCCAGGCTCTGGCGGATCTCGTCGGCGGTCTCGTGGAGATGGATGTGGATCGGTACCTCCAGTTCCGCCGCCAGGGTCGCCACCCGCTCGAGGGGCGCATTGGAGACGGTGTAGGGGGCGTGGGGCGCGAAGATCACCTCCACCAGGGGGGAGGAGGAGAAGCGGTCGTGGATCTCCAGCCCCTTGTCGAAGTACTCCTCCAGGCTGCCGGCCCAGCGGGTGGGGAAATCGAGCACGATCATCCCCACCACCGAGCGCATGCCGCTCTCCTCGGCGCAGTGGGCGGTGACCTCCGGCCAGAAATACATGTCGTTGAAGCAGGTGATGCCGCCTCGCAGCATCTCGGCGCAGGCGAGGCGGCTGCCGTCGCGGACCATCTCCGTCTCCACCCAGCGCTGCTCCGCTGGCCAGATGTGCCGTTGCAGCCACTCCATGAGGGGGAGGTCGTCGGCCAGGCCGCGAAACAGGGTCATGGCGGCATGGGTATGGGCGTTGACCAGCCCGGGGATCAGCAGATGGCCCTCGAGGCGGTGTTCCACCGCCGGCCGGTAGCGTTGTCCGCACTCCGCCGACGGCAGGACGGCGACGATGCGTCCGTGGTGGACGGCGATGGCGTGGTTCTCCAGCACCCGCTCGTCGGGTTCGACTGGGGCCATCCAGCGGCCGTGGATCAGCAGGTCTATCTCTTCCATCGATCGAAGCCTCGACACGATATGGGAAGGGGCCCTCCCTGACCTCCTTCGGCGACTGAACCCTTGCTCTTCTAGCAGGATGTTAAGGAATCTCTGATCTATTCAGAGATTCCTGCGGCACAGGGATGTGCCGCCAAAATCAATCACCGCAGGTGATTGATTTTGCAAGGGAGCCGGAAACCGCGTTTTTCGGCTCCCGTTCTCTGACAATTCAGGGATGAATTGTTCAGAGTTTCCTTGAAAAGGTCCGTCCTGGCCTTTTTCAACGCCGGAAGCCGAAAATGCGATTTCCGGCTTCCTCACGTTTTCAATGACTTGTTGTCATTGAAAACGGCGGTGCATCCCTCTCCCGCACGCGGCCTGCCGGTCAGTCCCGAACGGGGGCCACCCTTCATGCCGCTGGTGGGTTGCGGCAAGGTGGCGAAGCGCCGTGGTGGTCATTCTAGCAGGCTGCCGAAAAACGGTGTTATTCAACAGCCTGCCAACGGCGGAAGGAACCTCTCCTCCCGCCAGAAGGCAGCAGCTTCGGAAAGGGGGAGAGTGGTACATAAAGTGGTACAATCCTTCCCCGGGCGCGTCGTCGCCGGAGGTGCGGCCTCGAACAGGGCGACGACCCGTCGGGTTCCCGCGGGTGGCGGACTGGACGGTGCTTCACCGGCCGTTCCGGCCTCCCCGGGTGAGTGGATCCCGTTATCGGCGAGGTTGCACATCTTGCGCATTGCATTGCTGGAGGACGACACCACCCAGGCGGAGGTGGTCTCGCTCTACCTCGAATCGGCTGGACACCAGTGCTTCCATTTCGAGCGGGGCGAGGCGCTGATCCGCGCTCTCGCGACCGACAGTTTCGATCTGCTGGTGCTGGACTGGATGCTGCCGGACATGGACGGCGACGAGGTGTTGCGGTGGGTGCGTGACCATCTCGACTGGCGTATTCCGGTGCTCTTCGTCACCCAGAAGGACGAGGAGGAGGACATCGTTCGCGCCCTGGAGGCGGGGGCGGACGACTACATGGTCAAGCCCCTCCGGATGAACGAACTGCTGGCGCGCGTCAAGGCGGTGGCCAGGCGCAGCCAGGCGGCCGAACCGGCGCGGCGCGAGCTGCGTGTCGATCTGTTCGAACTGGATCCGGTCCATCGGGTGATCCGTCGTGGCGGGATTCCCATAGAGCTGACCCGCAAGGAGTTCGACCTGGCCTGGTTCCTCTTCCGCAACCAGGGAAGGATCGTCTCCCGAGCCCATCT
>JALTLT010000194.1 GCA_027001815.1 Gammaproteobacteria bacterium
GAAGTGGTCATCTCCTACCGCTCCGAGGCCTTCAACCGGGCCAAGCCGAAGAATCGGCAGCGCATCGAGGCGATGGTCGGAGAGGGGCGGTTACGGGTCCTCTATCGATCCAACGTGAAATCCATCGAGCGCGATCGGGTGGTACTGGACCAGGAGGGAGAGCCGGTGATCCTGGAGAACGACGCGGTGATCATCCAGGCCGGTGGCGTGTTGCCGACCGGTATGCTCAGACAACTCGGAATCACGGTGGAGATGAAGTATGGGACGCCATGAATGGCTGCTGGTGCTGGGGATGGTGTTGCTGCTCCCCTCCTCTCTCCCCGCTGCCGACCGGGCGGTCATGGAGGGGGTGAGGGAGGCGATCCGCACCCGGGACTTCGATGATGCGATGGCGCGGCTGCGGCCCCTTGCGGTGGCCGGTGACGCGGAGGCGGCCTGGTTGCTGGGCACCTTCTATCGGAGTGGTCAGGTTGTGGAGAAGGATCTGCAGGAGGCGAGGGAGTGGTTTCGGCGCTCGGCCGAGGGGGGCGATCCCCGTGGGCAGTATGCCTACGCCATGATGCTGGAGAAGGGGTGGGGTGGCGAGTCGGATCTGCAAGGGGCTCGCCGCTGGTACCAGGCCGCAGTGCAAGGGGGTAGCCGTCAGGCGGCGAGCCGTCTCGCCCGCCTCGGTGAACCCTCCCTGGATGAACCGGGGGAAGGGGTCGAACGGCTCCACTGGGCGGTGCGCCGTGGTCGCCCGGCGCAGGTGGAACGGCTGGTGGCGGAGGGGCTGCCGGTGGATGGCAGGGACTTCTTCGGTGCCACCCCGTTGCTTCTGGCGGCGGATCGGGGCGACGAGGAGATGGTCGATCTGCTTTTGCGGCTCGGCGCCGCGCCGGACGTTGCGGGACGTTTCGGTCGTACACCGTTGCTTCGGGCGGCGGCAGCGGGCCACGACCGTGTGGTGGAACGGCTGCTGCGCGCGGGCGCTTCCCTGGAGGTGCGCGACGATCAGGGCAACTCCCCTCTGCTGCTGGCTGCCCGCCGGGGTCATGCGAAGGTGGTGGAGCGACTGCTGCGCGCCGGCGCGCGGATCGATTCCGTCAACGACGCCGGTCGCAGTGCCCTGCAACTGGCGGAGGCGGAGGGGGAGACGGCGGTCGTGGAACTGCTGCGTCGTGCGGGGGCCCGCATCTCCCGGCGCCATTCCGCCCTTCCGGCGAGAGAGGTCGAGGTGGACGGAGTGCAGGCCGACAGCGGTTGGACACCGTTGATGCTGGCCGCCTGGCGAGGGGAGCTCGAGGCGGTGGAGCGGTTGCTGGCGGCGGGTGGCTCGCCGGACCGGCAGGATGCCGAGGGACACACGGCGCTGAGCCGGGCTGTCTGGAAAGGGGAACAGGAGGTGGTGGAACGTCTGCTGGCGGCCGGTGCCGATCCCCGTATCCGCACCCGGGAGGGGCGTACGGTGTTGTACTGGGCGGTGATCTCCGGTTCCGCGCCGCTCCTCGAACGACTGGTGCGGACAGGGGTCGATCCGGATGCGGACGACGAGGATGGGGTGTCTCCCCTCCTGCTGGCCATCCGGGAGGGGAAGGCAGCCATGCTGGCGCCCCTGCTGAGGGGTGGAGCCTCACCCGATGGCAGCCAGGGGGGGCGGGTCACCCCGCTGATCGAGGCGATCTCGCGGGGCGACCGGAAGAGCGTCGAGCGGCTCCTGGAGGCGGGGGCATCGGTCAATCGCGCCGACCCGCGCGGCCGCACCCCCCTGCTGGTGGCTACCGAGCGGGGCGACCATGTCGTGGTCGAACGGCTGCTCGCCGCTGGCGCCGATCCGGGGCGGCGAGACCGGGACGGCTTCAGCCCGTTGACACGGGCCTCGATGGCGGGAGAGGTGGCGCTGGTGGAGCGGCTGCTGGAGGCGGGTGCGCCGGTCGATGCCGCGACCGTCGCCGGCAATACTCCCCTCATGCTGGCGGCCGATCGTGGCCGGATGGCGGTGGTGGAGCGTTTGCTGGAGGCGGGTGCCGATCCCGATCTGCGCAACCGGACCGGCAATACCGCCCTGATGATGGCGGCCCGCAACGGGCGGCTCGACTGTGTTGATCTGCTGCTCTCCAGAGGGGCGGACCGGGCCCTGCGCAACCGCCTGCGAAAGCGGGCGGTGGATCTGGCAGAGGCGGCGGGTCACCGGCAGGTGGTGGAGCGGTTGCGTGGCGGCGGCGGTCTGCTGGACCTCTTCCTCTAACAGGATGTTGAAAAAGGCCGGGACGGCCTTTTTCAACATCCTGTTAGATCACTCGTCCTCCCGCAGCACCTCGAGGCTGGGCTCCTCCTCTCCCGTTCGCCACACACGGACCGTCACAGGCTTGCAACAGACGGCGCAATCCTCCACCGACTCGTACTCGCCATCGGTCACATCGAGCAGGAGGGTGAAAGGCTCCCCACAATAGGGACAGAAGACTCTCTCTTCGCTGGTCGGATGCATGGTCGCCTCCTCGACACACTGCCCACCCCGATCCCGCGGGACGGGCTCCTCCCGAAAGTATAGCGTGCACGGACGCAGACCACGGCTGCCAGCCTCTCTCGAGAGGCCGTCGCACTTAGCAGGATGTTGAAAAAGGCCATCCTGGCCTTTATCGACGCCGGAAGCCGAATATGCGATTTCCGGTTTCCTCACGTAAGACGGCGGTGCACACCTGCACCGCGGCACACGCTGCCGAAAAACCGGCTTTTTCAACAGCCTGCCAGGGATGTTTCCGGCACATCGGGGCGGGAGGGAAGGGGCGCTCTCCTCGATCGGCCGGGGCAGGGGGTACAGCGGATCGGCGACGGAGGAGAGGGGCGCCGGTCGCCACCCCATGCCCCGGCGTGAGGGGGGATACGGCCTCCCCTCAGAACCACCCGCCTCTCTCCATGGCGGAGAGGCGCCGACGCAACCGCCGGATCTCCTCCAGCAGCTCCACGGCCAGCGCCGCCCCGGCGGGATTGAGACGGAAGTCCCGCTCCAGCCGCAGCGCCAGCTCCAGTCGCCGCAGGGTGCTGCCTGGAAAACGCCACTCGCGGGGAGAGCGGCCCTCGGGTTCCAGCAGGCCCTCTTCCACCAGGCAGATCACCTCTTCGGCGCTCACCATGCAGGCGCGACACAGCTCCGCCAGAGAGAACTCCAGTTCCTCGTCCACGATCTGGGCCACCGGCCCGCTGCCTCTGATCATGTGTTCTGTCTCCTTCAGCCTGGCAGGCCGTTGAAAAACCCGGTTTTTCGGCGGCCTGTGTGCGATGCGGGGATGCATCGCCGTTTTCGATGACATCAAGTCATTGAAAACATCCTGATAGCAGCCTGTCGGCCTTTGATAGACCGTCAGGTTCTGGTGCTTTCCGCGGGGCGGAGTGACCTTCAGCTTGAAGTCCGACAGGCTGTCAGGTTCTCCCCGTCGCTCCTCACCCCTGCCTCCTCGGATCGAAGGGGAACTCCTCCGCCATCCGGCGGTAGAACTCTTTCGCCTTCTCCGAGTCCGCGGGTGGTGTCTCGATGCGCAACCTGACGTACTGATCACCGGGCGGGTTGCCCGGCAGGCCGCGCCCCTTGAGTCTCAGCGTGCGCCCGCTCCGGGAACCTGCGGGGATGCGCAGATCCACCTTGCCACCCAGCGTGGGCACGGCGATCGTCGAACCCAGCGCCGCTTCCCATGGGGTGATGGGCAGCTCCAGCCAGACATCCCGGCCCTCGACGGTGAACAGGGGGTGAGGTTCGAACTCCACTTCCAGATAGAGGTCGCCATTGGGGCCTCCGCCGATGCCGGGTCCCCCCTGGCCGGCGAGCCGGATCCGCTGCCCCGCCTTGACGCCCTTCGGGATCTTTACCTCCAGGGTGCGGCGTCTCATCTCCATCCGCCCGTCCGGCAGGTGCTCGGGAACCTGCAGCGTGAGAGAGCGGGTTCCGCCGTGATAGCTCTCCTCCAGGGTGATGCGAAGTCGCGCATGGACATCCTCGCCGTGCATGGCGGCCTGTCGTCTCCCGCGCCGGGTGTAGCCTGCCCGCCCCCCGAAGCCGCCGCCGAAGAGCTGCTCGAAGAAGTCGCTGAACTCCTCCGGGTTCACTTCGGTGTAGCCGCCGCCGCTGAACCCGAAGTTCCGCTCCCACCCTGGAGGGGGGCGGAACTCCTGGCCTGCCTGCCAGTTGGTGCCGAGCTGGTCGTAGGCGGCCCGCTTTTCCGGGTCCTTGAGCACCTCGTAGGCCTCGCCGATCTCCTTGAAGCGTTCCTCGGCATCCTTCTCGGTACTCACGTCGGGATGATACTTGCGGGCGAGCTTGCGATAGGCGCGCTTGATCTCGTCCTGGGAAGCGTCTCGGGAGACGCCGAGAATCTTGTAATAGTCTTTGTATTCCATGCCAGCGTGTCTGCTCCGGGTCGGTGGGGCCGTGGATTCGTCTTCTGGGCAGGGGCGGGTCGCCGGGATCCCAGAGCCAGTTGTTCCCTCCCGCATCCAGCGGGGTGTCGACACCCCTTCCCTGGGCTCCTGCGACAGGGGGGACGGGAAACCCCATCCAGCAGGCTGTTGAAAAACACCGTTTCTCGGCAGCCTGTGCCGCGGTGCATGGATGCACCGCCGTTTTCAATGACGACAACTCATTGAAAACGTGAGGAAGCCGGAAATCGCATGTTCGGCTTCCGGCGTTGAAAAAGGCCAGGACGGCCTTTTTCAACACCCTGTTAATAAAGGCCCGGACGTCCTTTTTCAACATCCTGCTGGTCGTTCCCTCGGGTTTCCAATGACATCCTGTCACCGAAAATGGCGATACGCCCCGAACCTGCTCAAAGGGGTCACGCCCCTGGCCGTTATATGGGGAGAAGGGTGCGGCGTTACAAGGGACCCTCCCCACTCTCTCCATGCGGATCGGTACCAACGATCCCTGCCGGCCGGTCGCGGGAATGTCATGTGGAGAGGCTATGGTGATCGCTCCGACAGTGCCCGCCCTCTGCTCCCCCGGATGAGGGCGGATCGGGAACCGGCACCGGGCGTCGTTGGGGAGTGC